>JAIVHP010000003.1 GCA_020201045.1 Flavobacteriales bacterium | reverse complement strand
TCGGGTATCTCACAGCGTGCTTGCACGCCTCTGTGAACTCATAATTTGAGCTTTGGTTGTCCATTTTCTCAGAGTTCTCTGCGTAAATCAGTTAGCGGTTAAGTTATATGATAGGTATGTATATCTCAATCTGGTTTTCTGCCTTCGCCAATGCGGAATATGGTAATCTACCAAACAAGCCTTATCTTTGCAGTGAAAAGGAGATTATGTTAAAACTCATCATTATATCTATTGTACTATTGGCGCTTGCCTTTGCGGGAATCGCTATAAAGATTCTTCTCAAGAAAAACGGAGAGTTTGCCGGTACTTGTGCGAGTAATAACCCCTTGCTTGAAGACGAAGGCGTAGCCTGCTCTGTATGCGGCGCCCGTCCAGAAGACAAGTGTAAAAAAGACTGAAAACCTACAGGTTTTTCATCGACTTTTTGAATCCGCTGCTGGTATAAGTTTCATACCCATCTTCCGATCCGAAAATTAGAAAGACTTCCAGATCGAGTTGCGGGTTTTCTGCAATGAATTGCTTCGTTCCATCCACTCCCATTACCATAAACGCCGTGGCAAAAGCGTCGGCATTGGTGCAATTTAAAGCTTGAACGGTAACGCTAAGCAAATTGTGATCAACCGGTTTTCCGGTTATCGGATCTATGGTGTGCGAATACTTTTTGCCGTCTTGTTCGTAAAATTTGCGGTAACTCCCCGAAGTGGCCATCGACAGATTGTTTAGCTCTACCACAGCTTCCAGCTCGCGCGCTTCGGTAGGCGGAAGCGGCTTATCGATTCCAATACGCCAAATATTGCCATCCTGATTGCGCCCCGAAGCAGAAACCTCTCCGCCAATTTCGACCATGAAGTCATTTATTCCCTCTCGCTTTAACGCATCGGACATTACATCTACCGTATACCCCTGTGCAATTCCGTTTACATCTACTGCCTGCCCGGCTTTTTTAAGAAATAAAAATCGAGCGCTTTCACTCGAAGCTGATGTATCGGGGACAACCGTGAAATCGGTATGAACCAGCTCCAACAGCGAGTCCACATCAACATCGCCTTTTGGTTTAGCGCCTTCGGGACCAAAACCCCAGGCATTGACCAAAGGCGAAATTTTCAATTCAAAACTTCCATTTGTAAGCTCGCCGATCTCTTTTCCTCTGAAATACATATTCAGAAAATGCGGGTCGGTAACGGCTATGGAATCGCTTTGATTAAAAACGGAAATCGCAGAATTCTCAACCCAGGTAGACAGCGACAGGTCTATGGCGTCGAGCAGCGAATCTGCCATTGCCTTCGAAAATTTCTCTCCCGTGCTATCGAGATAAGTAATGGAATAACTGGTTCCCTGAGCTTCGCCACTTACGTTGATGAAATTTGAATCGACTTTGGTAGCGGGGTTCTGGCATCCGGATGTACAACCAAGAAGAATAAGACCTGCAAAGAAGAAATTTTGATTTTTTATCATGGTGATTGAAGAAATAGAATCAACTTTAACCTTAAAGCTGTTGTTACATCTTTGTTCACAAACATAGATAAACGCAAATAGAATTATACCTTGCAAAGGGTAAAAAACGCAACGAAAAGAATGAAAAACGGCACAGATAAAGTCGAAACGCTAGGCGAATTAAAAAAAACGAAATACGTTTCAAGAAACATAAAAGACGAGATCCGCGATAATCTTATCGTCAAACTACAATCGGGAGAACCCGTTTTTGAAGGAGTTTTGGGTTATGAGAGTACGGTTTTCCCAGAAGTGGAGCGGGCGCTGTTATCCCGGCATAACATCAATTTCCTGGGCTTGCGCGGTCAGGCCAAAACGCGAATGGCACGCCAGCTCGTGAACTTACTAGACGCATATATGCCGGCGATTAAAGGCTCGCCCATACACGATGATCCGCTTCGACCCATATCAAAATACGGTAGAGATATGGTGGCCGAGCACGGAGATAAAACGCCTATTGAGTGGATTGAAAGGTCTGAGCGTTACACCGAAAAACTGGCAACGCCAGATGTAAGTGTTGCGGATTTAATCGGCGATGCCGACCCCATTAAAGCAGCAAATCTCAAGCTCGACTATTCCGACGAGCGGGTGATCCACTTCGGGTTGATTCCCAGATCGCACCGCGGAATATTTGTGATTAACGAACTTCCCGACCTGCAACCGCGCATACAAGTGGCGCTTTTTAATATTTTACAGGAAGGCGATATTCAAATTCGCGGGTTTAAGTTGCGGCTTCCACTCGATGTGATGTTTGTATTTACGGCAAATCCCGAAGATTACACCAACCGCGGAGCAATTATTACGCCACTCAAAGACCGGATTCAGAGTCAAATCTTAACCCACTACCCCAAAAATACTTCGGTTTCTTCGGCGATAACACAGCAAGAAGCCCGGCTGACTAAAGAACAGGGCGAACGCGTAGAAATCCCTAAATTGGTTAGTGACCTTATCGAGCAGATTGCCGTTGAAGCGCGCAGCAGCGAATACATCGATCAAAAAAGCGGGGTTTCTGCCCGGCTTACCATTAGCGCTTATGAGAGCCTGGTGAGTTCTGTTGAGCGCAGGGTATTGATTAACGGAGAGCAGAAAGGCAAAGCGCGCATTGGCGATTTAACCGGAATACTGCCCGCTATTACCGGGAAAGTAGAACTCGTTTATGAAGGCGAGCAAGAAGGGGCAAAAAACGTGGCCATAAACCTGATGGGAAAAGCCATTAGAACCAGCTTTGCTCAGTTTTTCCCCGATCCGGAACTCGCCAAAAAGCGAAAGACCGAACCGAATCCCTACCAAAAAATTATAGATTGGTTTGGCCGCCACGAGTTGGAACTCCTTTCGGATCTGAACGAGAACGATTACCGCGAAAAACTCGACGAAGTGCCCGGATTGGAGAAAATTGTACTTCACTACAATCCGAAAGTAAAGGGCGAAGAAAAATATCTACTGATGGAGTTTGTGCTTCACGGTCTCGCCGAATATTCGCTGTTGAGTAAAAACATTCTGGAAGACGGGCTCTCTTTTGCGGATCTTTTTAGTTCTGTATTTTCGGCCGATGATTTCGATTCAGATAGTGCATGAATAAAAAGCTGACCTGGGCAGCCATTTTCACGCTTATTGGGTTTCCGCTCATCGGATATGCCCTGCTTTACATTTTTGCAGAAGACCCCATCGCCATTTGGCGCCAAAGTACTTGGACCGTACACTGGTTTTGGCAAATCGCCATTGGCGCGGCGCTTGGGTTTGCGCTGGGTAAGGGTGCCGAGTTTATCGTTACGCGCCCCTTCCTTAAAAAGACGGAAGAAAAATACGCGCGGCTAATTCAAAAATTAAACTTGAGCCATGCACAAATTATTTTCATTTCGTTTTGCGCCGGATTTGGAGAAGAACTCCTTTTCCGCGGAAGCGTACAACCGCTTCTCGGGATCTGGATAACCGCGGTAATTTTTGTGGCCATCCACGGATATTTAAATCCACTGAACTGGAACATAAGTGTATATGGCATTTTTATGACCGGTGCCATAGCCCTGCTGGGATATTGCACGGATTACATCGGCCTATTATCGGCATGTGTCGCCCATATGATGATAGATGTGGTTCTTTTTTACCACCTTGCAAAGGGAAGAGATGCCATTGAAATCGTTTCAGAAATACATTATGAAAATGAATAATATTCTATCTACCATCTTTGTTCTGCTTGTACTCACGGCTTGCGAAGCCCAGGTAGAGCCCAATACGCAGCCATCTGCGGAAGTACAACAACCCGAAAACTTTGGCGATTATTGGTACGCTGGTGAAGCGGAAATTGCCAAATACAATTTAACTCAAAGCCGCTATGGTCAGGAGCGGCGTGGCGATGCTGTGCTGATTTTTGTCACCGAAGACTTTCTTCCCGAAAAACAGGTGAAAAAGGAATTTGGAGAGAAGGAAGGAATATCTGTACTGAAGCTAAACAAGCTCAAGAAGTTTGTGACGGGGATTTACGACTATTCCATTATGACCAGTGTATTTACCCCCATCGACTACCGGGTGTATCCCGCAACGATGAAAACCACCTTTTCTTCACAAGACTGGTGCGGGCAAAGCATGGGGCAAATGAACTTGCGATCGGGAAAACTCCAATACCAGGTACGCTCGTATTTTCAGGCCGAAGGCGACAAGGATATCTCGCTCGATGCAACTTACATAGAAGAAGATGTCTGGACACGCATCCGCTTAGAGCCGCAAATGCTGCCGCGTGGCGAGATTGATATGGTTCCTTCTCAAGAATATCTGAGGCTGCATCACCGCGAGCTAAAGCCATACAAGGCAAAGGCTTCGCTGGTATTGCAGGTAAACGACGATAAGGCGGAAAACAGGGAATTTTACATCTACAAAATCACGTACCCCGAGCTAGACCGAACGCTTGAAATTATATGCGAGAGCGAATTTCCCTTCGAGATTCTGGAGTGGAGTGAAACCCTTTCGGGAAAAGAAGAGAAGGAAGTAACTACCGCCACCCTATCAACAAAGATACGCGCTCCTTACTGGGAGTATAATTCCAACGAAAACAAAGCATTGAGAGATTCTCTCGGCCTTGTGTTTGATTTGAAATAACTCCCGAGTTGAAGCATTGCAGTCGACTTCCTTTTTCACGAAGGTGCCCGCCTGTCAGTATTTGCTCAATGGTTAAAACAACCGAAGATGGTAGGTTTCAAAATCGATTAAACCTCAACTGATTCTACCGGAGCACTTTCACATCGCCTGTAAGTGTTTGAAAGGATCTATCGCAGTAATCGCGGTATTTTAAGATATACATAAAGGTATCTTCACCGCCTGCTTCGCCAGAGCCCGATGTATAGGTGCCATCCCAATTGCCGTAAATTTCGTCTGTTTCAAAAACCTGACGCCCCCAGCGGTCAAAAATGATAAGCTCAAATGCTACGATGGTATCTCCCTGAATCTGAAAAAAGTCGTTTCGGCCATCGCCGTTGGGGGTGAATACGTTCGGTATTTCCAGGTTTGGATCGTCGTCGCGGGGAATGGCATTTAGGCTATCCACCTGAGTGCATCCCAGGATATCAATTGCGGTGAAAGTGTAATATCCGCTTTCACTCACTTCTACACTCAAACCGTTTTGGCCGTTTTCCCAGCTCACGGACTCCACAACTCCCAATTCGTCCTGGAAGAGAATGGTGTTGGGCTGGCCTTCGCAAATCAAGTCTTCAAAAGCAAGGGGAAATTCAGGGCCGAAATTCACCGTAGAGCTCTGTGATTCTTCGCAACCGTTTGCAACAACGTCTACCTCGAACGTTCCTTCACCGTCTACAGATATGGATGATTCTGTTGAAAGTCCATCGTTCCAGTTATAAGTAGCGTCGTCGTAAGGAACAGAGGCGTCGAGCAAAAGGTCGGGGTCGTGATAACACAAAGTTACGAACGGTGGAATTTCATAGCCGAGGGTTTCAACCATTTCAAATTCTGTCGTTGTGGTGTAGGGCACATCACAAACAGGGTCTGTAACCACTACAACCAGAGTATAAACTCCGGGGTCTGAAACGGAACTATTTATCGCTCCCTGAGTTCCTATCGTATCTTCGTTAAGAATCCACTCAAAACTTCCCGCGGGACCATTGGGGTCTACCGTTGCAAAAAAGCTCAGTTCACTGCACAGGCCTTGCTGGGTCACATCAGTCTCAGGGTCGAGGACGGGCGGTGCAACAATTTCCACGTCCACTTCTACGGTATCGGCAAAATTACAACTTTGCTCATTGGCAATGATCAGTTCCAGGGTGTATTGCCCAGGATCGTCGTAAGTATAATTCCAAACATTTTCGGGTTCTTCAAGAGTGTTTCCATCCCCCATATCCCAGAAAAAGTCTACGCCCCCTGAGCTTTGATTGGAAATTGAAATCGTATACGAATCGCATATATCTATGACTTGCGCATTAAATTCAGCTTCTATAAACGGAACGTAAATCACCGTTTGCTCTTCCGTCATAATTTGGTTGCAGGCTTCACTCTCTAAGGTAAGCGTAACGGTGTACTCTCCCGGCTCATCGTACGTGTAAGATGGATTGGTATCAGAGAGAAGGGTTCCGTCGCCCATATCCCATTGATACTCTATATCTGCGGGTCCCTGTGATGCATCGGTAATTTCGATGGTGCCATTTTCACAATCAAGCTCCCACGAGAAATCGGTAAAGAATTCCACTTCTGGCAAAACCGTAATTGGAATGTATGCCGTATCTCGCTCATTGCAAGTTTCGGGGTCGTACACCACCAAAGAAACGAGATAATCTCCGGGTTCATCGTAAACCAGAGAGGGTTGAAACTCATCGCTCGTCGTGCCGTTGCCAAAATCCCATTCAAAAGTCTCACCCGTACTAAAGTTTTGAAAATTAACGGTGTGTGGCGCGCAACCTATAAGCTGGCCGGCCGCACCAGCCACAGCGTTCACCGATTCTATTTCCAGGTCAATTTTAAATACGCCTATATCCCAGCCGGCAGTTTGGGTGGTAGCCCATGCATCGTCGGTGGTATTAAAGCCACTTGAAATACAGACCCCCTGATAAATAATGCCCTGCTTATCGAATCTACTCGTACCCCCATCAACGTGACTGCCCGTGTAATACGTTCCGAATATTAAATCAGACATATCGGGAGCAAAAACACCGATGTAAAATCCCCCGTTGGTAAAAAGGGCATCCTGAGTTGCCTGAAATCCGCTGGCACCGTAAGCGCTGATGTAAACGTTATTGCACAAGTCGACCATAAAAGCCACAGGCGTTCCCGAAGCGGAAGTATTATCGCTTAGGTATGAACTTACAAGTAATTCATCTAAATTCTCCGATAGCTTGTGAACCATTATACCTCCCTGCTCTGTTCCCCAGACGCCTTCCGTAATATCCCAGTCGCTTGCAGATTCCATATACACCCAAACATTATCATCGTTATCAAAGTCAAGGAAGTAAGCTTTATCGTTATCCGATTCTCCCAGAAAAGTACTGTTGAGAATCTCGGAACCATCGGCAGAAATTTGAGTTACATACCCATCGTTGTCTCCACCGGAAAAAACCGTTTGATAAGCATTGTCAGAAGTGTAAAATCCATCGCCATTCCCACCGATTGACTCTCCACCTACAGCCCCACATACGTATACCGAACCATCGTCTTTTACTCGAATTCCATAGGCCATGTCGTCTACTTCCGAGCCGTGGAAAGATGACCAGATTAAATCTGAAAGATCGTCGTTGAGTTTCACTATAACGGCGTCTTGTCCTCCGCTCTTTTCTTCCTGAAAAGCTCCTGCGGTAACCGGAAAGTTTTCAGAGCTGGAAGAGCTCGCGAGAAAAACATCACCGGCCAGATTTAGATTAATTTCCCCTCGATAATTATCGTAGCCAAATCCCACCTGATTTCTTCCATCTGTGGCACTTCCACCGAGGTAAGTGGACCCCACTAGCTCAGACCCATCGGCCGAAAGGGCAGTGATAAAAATATCATCGCCACCGCCACCGTATTCAGACTGGTAAGCGTTAATATCAACCGGAAAATCGGATGAGTTGGTAATCCCGTAGACGTAAATTTCTTCGTTGGCATTTACGATAGTAGAGTGCGGATATTCACCGCCGCTACCGCCGATAAAGGTTGCAAATATCAAGTCGGTTCCGTCTGGTGTTAGTTTGCTAATGGCAGCATCGGTATTGCCACCGCCGTAAGTTTCTTGAAAAGAACCTTCATCTGTGGGGTAGCCCGAGTTAAATGAGATGGCGTGTGTGTAAATATTCCCGGCCAAATCGAATGCAGCGCCGTGGCCAAAGTTACTTGATGAGCCTGAAGTGCCAGATAGCGTTGCCGCAAGAAGAATCGGGTCAATTACCAAAGGAACATCGGTATCATATCCAAAGGGAAAAGCAAAGCCAATCCCATCTGATGTCTCAATGTACTCGCAATAAACCTGGGTTTTAACCCCATCTATGATTTGGTAGCTCTCCGGGATGGATTCTACAAGTTCACCAACACTCGTTCTAATAACCAGCTTATTTGATGAAAATATAATTTCATCGGCACCTGTGTAATTAAATGTTATCGCTTTATGATCCGCACCGGCGTTTACAATAAAATCGTATTTAAACTGGCTTTTTTCACTGTAAATTCTCAGGTCAACTCCTTCATAGATTTCAGCGGCTTTTAGTTCTTCGTAAACAGGTACGTTTGATTTCCACTTATCCGGGTCGTTTCCCAAAAAATAATTGTGGTGGCCAGATTTCTGTGAAACTCCACTGAAGTCAATTTCGGAGCTGTTGACGAACCGCATACTGAAGGCGTGTCTGTTTATCACATCCGGCATGGGATGGTAATCTCCATTGTGGTCGTGGTCGTGATCGTGGACGATTGGTTCGCTCAAAACATATTTGAACCCATCCGTTTCGGTGTAAACCGTCAGATTGTTGAGCTCTGTTTTAAAAGTGAAATTGCCATCCCACTGCCCTTTGTTGGGTATAAATCCCGGTGTTCCGGAATAGGCTATGGTGGCGGCTAAAAAGAAAAAGTTAAAACAGAAAACTGAAGCAACTCGAGATAAGGCTTTTGACATGGCGATTGGTTAAAAGGTGCTATGAAGATAGTGAAATGACGACACACCCGACATCATAGTTGTATTCCCAGGAAAAATATTTTTTAATCGAAAACTGAGTCAGAACTGCATAGCCAAGCTACGCTAACAGATCAAAACGAGACCATTAAGAAAAACACCTGCAAAATATCACCGTTTCGATAAATTATCGAGCTTTTGCGTACGGAACGATGGTTAAATATTAAACCAAAAATAATTCTCACATTTTAAATTCCCTGTGCGTATCGCTTTGAAGTTTGTGCGGGTATGTAGTCTCGGTCAAAAACCGCGCAAATCTGCCGGATAAAATGTTGCCCCATTTCGGTAACGACTAATCCATCGAGCTTTAGCTGAACCAAACCATCCGCTTCCAGTGGTTTTAATTGGCGGATTCGGCTGCGCATGTACACTTGCTCTTCGCTTGAGCCATAGGCCCAGGAAGTGTTGAGGCGACAAGTGAGATTCAAAATATGTTTCCTTATGTAGGAATCTGAATCCGTGTGCAGGTGCCCTTTGACTATTGGAATCTCATTGCGGTTCACTTTTTCGATATACGGCTCAACCGCCTTGGCATTTTGAGCGAAACCATTTCCGATATCGCTGATAGAAGACACGCCAAGTCCGATTTGATAGGGTGTTTTAAGCTCTGAGAAGCCCATAAAATTCCGGTGCATTCTTCCATCGGAAAACGCTTTGTAAAGCTGGTCTTCGGGAAGTGCAAAGTGATCGAAACCAATGGCTCTGTAGCCGCCTTCGAGTAGCTGCTCTCTTCCGCCCATAAACAATTCCAGTTTCAACTTCGGGCCGGGCAAATCAGATTCGCTGTATGCCCTTTGGCCGGGACGCATCCAGGGTACATGTGCATAGCTGTAGTAAGCTATTCTATCGGGGCGCATCTGCAACACTTCTTCCACCGTTTTGGCGGTGGTTTCCGGCGTTTGAAATGGCAAACCGTAAATCAAATCAAAGTTGATGGAGCGGTAGCCCAGCTCTCGCGCTTCGGTTACCACGCGCTGCACATCTGCCGTTGTTTGGCGGCGGTTAATCGCCTTTTGCACTTTTAAATCGAAATCCTGAATACCCAGACTCAGGCGATCAAATCCCGCACGACGCAATTTTTCCAGATGTTCGTAAGTGGTATTTGCCGGGTGTGCTTCGAAACTAAACGAAGCTTCATCTGCTACATGGCTGTCTTTAGTAATTCCATCTATCAGCCTGATTAAATGATCGGCCGAAAAAAAAGTGGGTGTTCCGCCGCCGAGGTGAATCTCTCTGATCTTCGGCTTTCCTGTAAAATGCATTTTCACAAGCTCCCACTCGCGCAGCACCGCATCAATATAAGGCTTCTCTACCTTGTGGTTGACTGTAATCCGCGTATTGCAACCGCAATAGGTGCACAAACTCTCGCAGTAAGGCAGGTGGATATAAATGGAAAGGCCTTCGCGATTGGCCGTTGAAAACCCCGATTCCAACCGAATCAGGTAAGATTCTTTGTCAAATTTTTCGTTGTCCCAGTTCGGAACTGTTGGATAGCTGGTGTAC
The DNA here is from genome assembly GCA_020201045.1 of Flavobacteriales bacterium. Taxonomy (GTDB): domain Bacteria; phylum Bacteroidota; class Bacteroidia; order Flavobacteriales_D; family Cryomorphaceae; genus JAIVHP01. The sequence goes on along the minus strand of JAIVHP010000003.1, from coordinate 8,925 downwards.
CTCGGTACGGGCACATTGTACTTTTCGATCAGGTTGTTCACGGTTCACAGTTTTGGGTGGTGGAGACTACACTGTTTAATTCGGGACTCACATATGGAATTCCGAGACCAAGTCCGCGGAGAATAAATAAAACGGCGAAAACGGTAGCGATGACGGGGAGCGCTTTATTCAGTCGCACCCTTAATGATGCTCCGATTTTATTACCGGTAAAAACCAAAGTGGCGAGTGCGGGTATGGTTCCCAATCCAAAAAGCGCCATAAAGCCGGCACCCAATAACGGATCGTAGGTGGCCATGCTTGCAGCAAGCCCGATATAGACCAGGCCGCAGGGCAGCAGACCGTTGAAGAAACCCAGCCCGAGAAGTGCTGAGAAGCGCTGGCTTTTGAGTCGTTGTGCCATAAACCGGTTCACTCCCGATTGGTATTTTGCAAGCACTCCCGAGATGCGGAATAAGCCCGCTGCCCGGGGAAACCAGATGAAAGCGAGCATCAAAACACCCAATCCGAGCGAGAGTCCCTGCTGAAGACCGGCCATATCGAGTCCGGCGCCGAGCACCCCGAATAAAAACCCGAGTATAGCATAGGCTGTAATCCGGCCGATGTGGTAAGAGCTGTATGCAAAAAATCGCTCAAGGCGGTTTCCTTTTCCCACTGGAATAGCAAGGGCAATTGGGCCGCACATACCTACACAGTGCATGCTTCCGGCAAAACCAAGTGCTATGGCGGGTAGGATTATCACAGCGAAATATCCTTTGTTTTGTAAAATGTTGCGCCGTTTATTTCAAAAGACACGCTAACCCGGTAAAGGCCGGCACTGCCTTTCGGGAGAATATGCATCTCGGCGTTCTCATCGATGATCAAAGGGTGAGATTCATCGAGGGCTGCATTGTCGGGTTTGTAGAGGTTCACCTTTCCTTCTAGAAGTTCAGATTCACCCAGCCCTTTAAAAGCGAGCAAAATATTTCCTTCTCGCGAAAGGATGTCGAGCTCCATAGGCGATGCATTCAGGTTTGCATTCCCGTCTATTCGCGTCTGCACCATTTTTTCCTGTTGGTAGTAGTCTTCGGTAACCAGCTCGTGGTCTTCCTGCATACTCAGAATCACCATAAATACCATAAACCCGGCAAATAAGGTGTAAACAATTGCAATTTTATGTCCCCAGTTTAATTTCATGATTTCTAATTTTATAAGGGTCCGGCCATGTCAATTTTCACGGTTTCCAGAAGCTCGCCTTCACTATCGTAAACGCCGAGCTTCGTGCGGACTTTTCCCGATTCAAAAGCGTCTCTTGGCGCGTAAAGGAAGAAAGCTCCTTCGGCCACGTCCTGGCTCTTCAGTTCGGGAAGGGTTCCAATAAATTTTAAAGCTATATCGCTTTCCATCGGCTCTACGGTGAGCGTTAAATCGCGATTTGTTTTGTTAATGATTTTGTAATTGTAGAGGTTGCTAATGGTACCGTCGTCGTTTTTTTGAAAGAGCATACCCGGTGTTCGCAGAATATTTGCTTCCACGGAAGTGCGGGTAGCGAGAAGGCTCACCAAAACCCCGATAAGTACTGCGAGCAAAACGGTATAGGCTTTGGCACGGCCGCTGAGTTTAAACGGTTTTCGAGTTTGAATTTGTTCTTCGCTGGTGTATCTAATCAAGCCCTTGGGAAGATCTACAGCTTCCATCATTTCGTCGCATGCGTCTATGCAGGCTGTGCAGTTTACGCATTCGAGCTGGGTTCCATTTCGAATATCGATTCCGGTGGGGCAAACATGCACGCAATGGCCACAGTCAATGCAGTCTCCTTTGCCCACTTCGTCGCGGTCTTCATTTTTCCTGAACTTCCCGCGGGGCTCACCGCGAAAATGGTCGTAAGCAACTACTACCGACTGCCGGTCGAGAAGCACTCCCTGCAAACGTCCGTAGGGGCAAACGGTAGTACAAACCTGCTCCCTGAAATGTGCAAACACGCCGTAAAAAACCCCCGAAAAAATGGTGAGTGCGGCGAGTCCGGCAATGTGCTCCATCGGCGGATCGGTAATAATATCAAACAGCTCTTCGCTGCCAATGATGTAAGCGAGAAAGGTGTTTGCAATGATAAAGGAGATAGCGAAGAAAATAACGTGCTTGATTACCTTTTTACGGGTTTTCTCGCTATTCCACGGCATTTTATTCAGGCGCATTTGTTGCTTCCAGTCGCCTTCAATCCAATATTCAATTTTTCGAAACACCCCCTCCATAAAGATGGTCTGCGGACAAACCCATCCGCAGAAAATGCGGCCATACACCACGGTAAAGAGCGTGATAAAAATGATCATAACCAGCATAGCCAGCACGAACAGGAAAAAATCTTGCGGCCAAAAGACCTGCCCGAAAAGAATAAATTTCCGCTCGAGGAGATTAAACTGCAGCATGGGCTGCCCGTCTAGACTGATAAAGGGACCTGAGAAAAGAAAGATCAACAGCACGGCGTTTACCCAATTTCGCGCACGAGTAAATTTGCCTTTAGGCTTTTTAGGGAAAATCCATTTTCGGTTTCCCGACTCATCTATCGTTGCCAGTGAGTCTCTAAAAGTCTCGCCGGGCTGTTCCTTCTTTTCAGTCATTCTACTTCACTAGGGAAGCTGTCTTATTGTCTTCATCCACATCTTCCGTTTTCGGCTCATCGGGCGCATCGGTCTCTGTGGTGTCTGCAGGTGCAGCTTCGGGTTTGTATAATTCCCCCTGAGGTTCTTTTGGGTTCAGTGGCTCGGTGCCCTGAAGGGTTTGAATATAACTGGATACCTGGGCCATTTCTACCGGGCGTAGCTGGGCTTCCCAGGCAATCATCCCCTTAGATGGAACCCCGTACTTCACGGTCTTGAAAATATCCTGAATAGAGCCGCCGTGAATCCAGTATTTGTCGGTAAAGTTTGGACCAACCCCTCCTCCGCCGTCGGGCGCGTGGCACTGCTGGCAATTGGCTACGTAAATTGCTTTTCCCGCTTTTAGGTCGGCTTCAGCATCCAGGAAAACAACGTTGTTTTCGGTGACCTGATCTTTCATCAGGGCGAGGTATTCCTGTTTTTCAATTTCGGCCTGCTCTACTTCGGCGAGGTATTCTTCTTCTTGCGACATCCCGTAAGGAAGCACATGGAAATAAACGAGGTAAACCACGGCAAACACGATAGACAGATTAAACATCCACACCCACCACGGCGGCAGGTTGTTGTCTAATTCGCGTATACCGTCGTACTCGTGGTCTGTCATTACTTCGTGCTCACGTTCTACTGGTACTGCGTCGGTGAGTGTGTGCAAAAAAGTAGACTCGGGTGCCTTTTTTGTTTCTGTTTCGGGCTCTTTCTCCAGCTCGGGCATCAGCATTGACACCGTGCGCTTTAATAGCGACGTAACGTAGAGAAACGCTCCGAGCAGCAATAAATTGAGACAGAGAAGCAATACGGTATTCGGGTCGTTAAAAAAGGCCGGAAATTCGGGGGCAGCCGTTTGGGCACTACCCACTGTGGCAGCGCTGAGAAATAAACCGGTTACCAAAATGGTTTTTGCCGACTGCGATTTTTTAAACTCTCTGAGCTTTACAAAGTATTTTGTGTTGTGGGTGATGCGTTTCAGGATGCCTACCACCCCCATAATGGCGATAAGCTGCACAACGGCCACAATGGCCAGCGCTGCATTTGGCCCGCTAAACATGGATGATTCGGCAGAAGCAGCTTCCTGGGCAAAAGCCGGTGCAGAAGCTGCCAGCAGTAAAAATCCTGCTATTGTCGTTTTCTTATTCATGGCCGGTGTGATTAGGTGTGTGGTTAAATTCAGTTTCTTCCAGAGGCATGGCACTCATTCTTTCTACCGATGTCTTTTTGAGACGGATCACGTAAATAATCAAACCGATAAAAAAGCTGAAGAAGATGATAAAGGAGATCAGCGGAAATATTTCTACTCCGATTATCGACTCCATATTGTGTTTGATGAATTTGAGCATGTCTAGTTGTTTTCGGCGGTTTTGTCCTGAAGCTGGATATCTGTTCCCAGGCGTTGCAAATAAGCGATCAGCGCAATGAGTTCGGTATTGGGCTCGGCTTCAATATCGTCTTGAGACAGACTCTTCAGAATTTGTTTTTGCTGTATTATCACATCTTCATTGGCGATGTATTCATACCCTTCTTCATAAGGAACGCCGAGGGTGCGCATCGCATTTATCTTGGCCACTGTGGTAGACGTATCTATATCGGTCTCTGCCAGGAAGGAATAAACGGGCATCAGCGATCCCGGCGACATTCGGTCGGGTTCTATCATATGGTTGTAGTGCCACGAGTCGGGGTATTTCTCACCTACGCGGTGCAAATCTGGCCCGGTGCGTTTAGACCCCCACAAAAATGGGTGGTCGTACACGAACTCTCCAGATTTGGAGTATTCTCCATACCGCTCGGTTTCGTGTCTGAACGGCCGCACCATTTGAGAGTGACAGTTGTTGCACCCCTCCTGAATATATACATCACGGCCGTGCAATTCAAGCGGGGTGTATGGTTTCACCGAAGCAATAGTTGGCACATTAGATTTTACAAGGAAGGTAGGAACCATCTCGATTATACCGCCTATTAATATTACCACGAGTGAAAGTACCATAAGCTGAACGGGCCTTCTTTCAAAGGGTCTGTGCCAGTGCTCTTTTCCGGGCTTGTATTCCTTTTCCAAGGCGGGAGCTTCTGCCGCTTCGTCTTTGATAAAGCTTCCGGATTTTACCGTTTTCGCGATGTTGTAAATCATTATAATGGTACCCGTTAAGAACAACGTTCCACCAATTGCTCTCATGGTATACATGGGCACGAGTTGGGTAACTGTTTCGAGGAAGTTTGGATACACGAGGAAACCATCTTTGCTGAACTCCTGCCACATGGCCCACTGTGTAAATCCGGCCCAGTAAAGCGGGATAGCGTAAAAGAGAATCCCGAGTGTTCCGATCCAGAAGTGTGTATTGGCCAGCTTGATGCTGTACAGTTTTACGTTAAAGAGTTTGGGAATCAACCAGTAAAGCATTCCGAAAGTAAGGAAACCATTCCAACCCAGCCCGCCAATGTGAACGTGGGCAATGGTCCAGTCGGTATAGTGGCTAATGGCGTTTACGCTCTTGATAGAGAGCATGGGACCTTCGAAGGTAGACATGCCGTAGGCCGTAACCGCTACCACCATAAATTTCAGGGTTGGGTCTTCGCGCACCTTATCCCAGGCACCGCGGAGGGTGAGCAGACCGTTTAGCATACCACCCCAACTCGGAGCGATAAGCATAATAGAAAAGACTGTTCCAAGGCTTTGTGCCCAGTCGGGAAGTGAGGTATATAAAAGGTGGTGAGGGCCCGCCCAGATGTAGATAAAGATGAGCGCCCAGAAGTGAATGATAGAAAGACGGTAGGAATATACAGGCCTGTTGGCAGCTTTGGGAATAAAGTAATACATCAACCCGAGGTAGGGGGTAGTTAGGAAGAAGGCCACCGCGTTGTGTCCGTACCACCACTGCACCAGCGCATCCTGCACGCCTGCGTACCAGCTATACGACTTCATAAATGAAATGGGAAGCTCAAAAGAGTTCACGATGTGCAGAACAGCAACCGTTACAAACGTGGCGATGTAAAACCAAATGGCCACGTACAGGTGGCGCTCTCTTCGCTTTATGATGGTCATCATCATATTGAGTCCGAAAACAACCCAGATAAGTGCAATCGCAATATCAATGGGCCATTCCAACTCGGCGTATTCTTTAGATGTGGTAAAACCCAGCGGAAGCGTAATGGCAGCCGAAACGATAATTGATTGCCAACCCCAGAAATTTATTTTGGAGAGCAAATCGCTCCACATTCTGGTTTTTAGCAGCCGCTGCAGCGAGTAATACACCCCGGTAAAAATTCCGTTCCCCACAAATGCAAAAATGATGGCATTGGTGTGGAGTGGCCTTATCCTACCGAATGTGGTATAGGGCAAGTCCATTGAAATGGCTGGAAAAACCATCTGAAAGGCTGCGTATAGCCCCACAAGCATACCTACCACTGCCCATAGCACGGTGGCGTACGCAAACATTTTTACGATCTGGTTATCGTAATAGAACTTCTCGATCTTCATTCTTTTTCTTTTGAAGTATTACCTTTTTTCGCTTTTGATTCATCTTCGAAAAGCATCCGGACAGATGGCGTAAAATCATCGTCGTATTGCCTTGATCGCACCGCCCAGATAAAACCCGCCAAAAATGCGAGTGCTACCAATAAACTGATGCCGATTAAAATGAATATTGCTTCCATTGCTTTTATATTGGAAACAAATTACGGGCATAAGCCCACTTGTTAATATGATACTCGTCAGGCATAAACCTGATATTTATCAGTTTTTTCATCCTGGGTTTTTATAAAAATTTTCCGGTAGTGGTGTCGTGTACCGATGGTGACAAACCCCACAACGGTGAGCGAGCTCAGCGGCATAAGCACGGCTGCGATTACCGGCGTAAGGATTCCCTGCACCGCAAAGAAGATCCCCACAGCATTGTATAAAAAGGAAAAGACAAAACTCCACTTCACCACTTTAAGACATGCACTTGCGTAGGTAAAGAAATCGTTTAGCCGACTGAAACTGGCAGATGTCAGTATAGCATCTGATGCCGGCGAGAAACGGAAAACATCGTCGGCAACCGACACGCCAAAATCGCTGGCCCGAAGTGCATGTGGAACCTACCCAAAATCTCGCCATCTACAGCGTAGTAAACCAGGCTCCTAAGGGCGTTCTCGCCGGGTTCGATGGCACCGGTAAACTTAGCCGAACCAATTCGCACTTCCCGGTTTTCGATTACGGCGCGAAGGCCTTTCCCCGGAACTTCCCGAAATTCTTCAAAAGCCACCGGCTGACCAGGGCCGCCCAGATAACCGGCTACATATCTACTCAGGGGATGCGAAGATTGACTGGTAAGCGCGTAAATAATTGAAATATCGTTTTCAGACAAATCGACACCTTCGAAGGTTACTTCTGTTTCTCCCTTTCGCGTTAGCGTACCTGTTTTATCGAAAACGATCTGCTTAATTTCGGCCATTTTGGCCATAGCCTGGGTATTTTTTAGATAGAAACCCTGCCTTCCGAGAAGACGCACGGCATTGCCAAAAGCAAAGGGAAAACTCAGGGCCAATGCGCATGGGCAGGCCACGATAAGCACGGCGCTTACCGCATTGAGAAGCACCGAAGAATCTGTAAAATACCAATAGGTCGCCGTAAGGACGGATATGAGAATGACAACTGTTGTAAAATGTCGTCCTACGCGGTCGGCAAGCACTTCCAGGTCGTGCTCTTCCTTTTGATTTTCGTCAGCATTCCACAGTGAAGTGAGGTAAGATTGGTCTACTCTTTTGGTAGCTTTGAGTTCTATGGAAGCGCCCACCTGCCTTCCGCCGGCAAAAATTCCTTCGCCTTCGGCCACACCCACCGGCTCTGACTCACCGCTTACAAAGCTGTAATCGATTTTTCCCTTTCCGGAGATCAGCTCCGAATCTACCGGTATAAGCTCGCCGCTGCGCACCCGAAACCGATCGTCTACAGCTATTCGGTCAATGGCGGTTGCCACCTCAGCTCCATTCACAATCCGCTGAACGGAAATGGGGAAGTAAGATTTGTAATCGCGTTCGAATGAAAGGCTGTCGTAAGTGCGCTGCTGAATCCACTTTCCGATAAGGAGAAAGAAAATAAGCGCCGCCAGGCTGTCCATATATCCGCCCCCACCTTCCACAAAAATCTCGTACGAACTGCGCAGGAAAAGCGCAAGAATACCCAGCGAAATAGGCACGTCCATATTCACTCTTCGCCGCACTACAGCTCGCCACCCCGACTGCAAGTAATCGCGGGCCGAAAAGAGCAGCACGGGCAGGGCAAGCGAAAAGTTTAGAATTCCAAAAAAGCGGCGGTAACCTTCCGTAACCGACTCGGTGTTTGAAAGGTATTCGGGAAAGCTGAGCAACATGATGTTCCCAAAGCAAAAACCCGCTACCCCAATCTGGTAAACCAATCTTTTGGAGATGCGCTTCCCCGATTTCTTATCGGTTTCATTAAAATTGAGTTCGGGCTCGTAGCCGATTGCAGCGAGTTGTTCTACCAGTTGCCGCAGCGAGAGCTCGGCTGGATTATAGGTAAAGACGCCTTCTCGCTTTACAAAGTTCACCCGCGATTGCAAAACGCCGGGAACGAGTTTTTTGAAATTTTCGATGAGCCAAATGCAGGAAGCACAGTGCATGGCCGGGAGTCTGAATTTCACTTTCTCCATCTCGGGGCTGGCGTACTGCACAATTCTCCGGGCGATTACGGGATCGTCCAGATAGGCAAAAGCTTCCTTTGCCGGCGCCTTCAGTCGCTTAATCCCAGGGTTGTCGGCATAGGTGTAATAATTTTCCAGGTCGCAGCTTTTAAGCAGCTCATAAACGCTTTTGCAACCGTGGCAGCAAAAAGGCTTCTCATCAAACACTACCAGCTCCGTGCGGCAGGAGTCGCCGCAGTGAAAGCACTTCTGCTTCTCGTAAGTTTGATTACCGGTTTTACTTCGATTTGACATACTACACAGCGGGTAAAAACAAAGATGAGCGGTCGTCGAAAAACGGCTTGAAGTCGCTTTCACCTCCGTATTGAGAGAGCATAAAACCGCTGGTTCCCACCACAAGGGTGCGCCTGTCGTATTCGGCGGGTTTTAGAATTTTTGCAGTAAGGGGCCGCTTTGCCTTGAGCAGCCCTACATTTGAGCTGTACTGCTTCAAGTATTGGATCAGCATGTGTTCATTTTCTGGAGAACCAAATCGCTCCACATCTGAAAAAACAGAGAGCAAAGTGAGTTTTACGTTGCGGATCTGGGTGGAAAAAACCTGAAAAAACTGCTTTATGGCGCGAATGGAATCGCGGCTCCCGTCTAGAACCAAAATAATATTC
>JAIVHP010000253.1 GCA_020201045.1 Flavobacteriales bacterium | reverse complement strand
GATTATCGGTGGAATCGTTTTAATCGCCATCGATAAAATGGTGGTGGCCAAAGACTCCAAAACTTCTTCCCTCGAAAAGATCTCCTATAAAAATGCACTTTACATTGGCTTTTTTCAGTGCCTGGCCATGGTTCCCGGTACATCTCGCGCCGCTGCAACGATCATTGGGGGTGTTTTTAACGGGTTCGACAAGAAGCAGGCAACTGAATTTTCCTTCTTGCTCGCCGTGCCAACGATGGTGGCCGCAACGGGTTACGACCTTTTGCAAACACCGGTAGAGTTTTCGAACGAAGAAATGAAGCTTCTGGGCATCGGGATGGTAGTAGCCTTTATCAGCGCCTGGATTGCCGTGAAAATCTTTCTGAAAATTGTCGAGAATTACGGATTTAAACACTTTGGTTATTACCGAATCTTAATTGGCGGACTGTTTTTAATTTTTATGCCCGACCTGGACGGTGAAGATAAACCCGATGTTGTTTCTTCGGTAAAAACCTATCAGAGTCAGGTAGCTGCAAACCCCGATGAAGAACTGGTGAATTTGGAAGCGTTGCTCCCCACTGCTGTTTTCGACATTAAATACGCAACGGCGGATAATTTCACCGGAGAAGTTATTTATCCTTCCGCTGGGGCTTTTGCTCGTAAGCCGGTAGCCGAAGCGTTAATTGATGTTCAGGACTCGCTGAAATCGCGGAACTTAAAATTAAAAGTATTTGACGCCTACCGTCCTTATAGCGCATCGGTAAAACTGTTTGAAGTGTATTCAAATCCCGATTTTGTCGCCGACCCTAAAGAAGGCTCACGCCACAACCGGGGCTGTGCAGTAGACCTTACGCTTGTAAATAGCACTACCATGCAGGAGCTTGAGATGCCCACTGAATTCGATGATTTTTCGGAAGCCGCCGCTGCGGATTACCAAAACCTTCCGGCCGAAGTATTGAAAAACCGCAGTATGTTAATCGGCGTGATGGATCACTTTGGCTTCGATGTGCTCTCTACGGAGTGGTGGCACTTCGATTTTCGCGGGTGGGAAAACTATCCGCTTATGGATTTAAGCTTTGAATCGCTTCGGGCTCCAGCTCTCCAAAACTAAGCCGCTCCGATTAGGTGGAATAAATTCTCGGACGCTTTTACTTCCGCATCGACGCCATGGCTCAACATTTCTCCGAAGCACCTGGATGCTGCGGTCCTTGTTATACGCCCACAATATCTTTTCACGCGCGCTCCGCTGCATTTGCAATGCTGCGGTCAGCGTTACGCATCGCGCGCAGCATCGGCGCTGCTGCGGCATCTGTTTCACGCAAACAACACAGATTCCCTAGCGATAATATTTCGCCGCCGCATTCAACTGCCGGGCAATTTGCTGCCTCAGTTTTTCGGGGCTTTTTACTTCCACATCGGAAC
>JAIVHP010000331.1 GCA_020201045.1 Flavobacteriales bacterium | reverse complement strand
TCGCCATGCTCGGCTTGCTGATAAGCATCTCTGGGAAGTTGATAGCCCATTGCGATAAAAAGCAATTGGATAAATCCGGAGCAATCTATTCCCATTACAGATTTACCGCCCCATAAATAGGGAGCATTTAAAAATTTTAAAGAAAATGCCGAAATATCTTTGTACGCAACATCGAGGGTACTTGCATTGAAACGGAATTTCTTTCCGTCAATGTTTAAAACTCCCTTTGCGTCTATACCGGGCAGGGGAGCACCAAGTGGAATGCACATCGGCACTCCTTCGTTGCAGTGAAGCAATCCGGTTGGCTCGGCCACTCTCTTCGCAGTAGCTGATTTGAGCCTTTCAAACTCTGTTTTTGAAATCTGATGGTGCTGCTTGCGGTCTATCCAGCAAGTGTAGCCGTCATCCAGAATTTCTATCAATATCCACCTTGGGTTTCCGTCTTGCACTTTATACAATTCTCCAAAGAGAAGTTGGGTAACCATCTCTGATTTATCGGAGGGTTCGCTGCGGCAAGGAACAAGGGGTAATAGGTTTACACCAAATTTCATTACGGTATCCACTTAATGTTTTTGAAGTTTGGCTTGCGCTTTTCCAAAAAAGCGTTTCGGCCTTCTTTGGCTTCATCGGTCATATATGCCAGTCGGGTGGCTTCGCCGGCAAAAACCTGCTGCCCCACCATTCCATCGTCGGTGGCGTTAAAAGCAAACTTGAGCATTTTTATGGAAGTCGGCGATTTTTCGAGAATCTCCTGCGCCCAGTCGTAGGCGGTAGCTTCCAGCTCATCGTGTGGAATAGCGGCATTTACCATTCCCATTTCGCAGGCTTCGGCAGCAGAGTAATTCCTTCCGAGAAAGAAAATTTCTCTGGCCTTTTTCTGCCCCACCATTTTAGCCAGGTAAGCAGAACCATACCCGCCGTCAAAGCTCGTTACATCGGCATCGGTTTGTTTGAATATGGCGTGCTCGGCGCTTGCGAGTGTAAGGTCGCATACCACGTGAAGACTGTGGCCACCGCCAACAGCCCATCCCGGCACAACGGCGATAACCACCTTTGGCATAAACCGAATAAGCCGTTGCACTTCGAGAATATTGAGTCTGGGCATTCCGTCGTCATCCACATATCCCTGATGTCCTCTTGCATTTTGATCGCCGCCACTGCAAAAAGAATACACTCCGTCTTTTGGCGACGGCCCTTCGGCAGAAAAAAGCACAACGCCGATGGAAGTGTCTTCGCGGGCGTTTACAAAGGCGCGGTAGAGTTCGCCAACCGTTTTGGGCCGAAAGGCATTGCGCACTTCGGGCCGGTTGAAGGCAACTCGCGCCACACCGTTCGACTTTTTATAGGTAATGTCTTCAAATTCCAGGGCTGTCGTCCAATTGGGTTTGCTCATGGGATGGATTTTATTCAATTTCGCTCAAACATGAGCGGTTGCTGCAAATTTAAGGTGAATTCAGTTTCCGGGATGTAAATTGAGAATACAATTGCTAACAACTAAGCTGGAAAGGGGTGTAAAAGCACAAAGCCCGGAAACCGGGCCTTGCGTGCTATGAAATGTATGCGTTAGGGCTATGAACCAATTCGCGATCGCAATATATAGGAATACAATTTATAATCAAATTTATTCAGCTTAAAGTTTTGAGTAAAAATCTGCGGAGGCCGCTATAATTAGTTTATAAAACTGATTTACATACAGATACGATTTTACATTTTTTTAGATAAAATTCCGTCTTGGGATTTCAATACCTTAATTGCGGTCTTTGCAAAGCAAGAATTGTCAAAACGAAGCCGAAATAGTCCAAATCAATCCGCACTTTTTTACCTTTAGAATTCGATTTGGATACATTAACTCAAACGAAATAAAGAAGAGCATATGGTGTGGGATGAACTTGTGAAATCGTTGGAAGGAGAGCTGAAGCGCGATGAATTGAATGTGATTTCATACAGTACCGATGCTTCGGTATTTAGAAAAAAGCCGCTTGGGGTGGTTTACCCAAAAAACAAAAATGACCTTTCGCTCCTGGTAAAATTTGCAGCCGAAAATGGTATTTCACTTATTCCACGCGGGGGCGGAACCAGCCTGGCAGGCCAATGCGTTGGCGATGGCTTAGTGGTAGATACTTCCAGGTATTTCTCCCGGATTTTGGAAATTAATCCCCAAGAGGGATGGGTGCGGCTGGAGCCCGGGGTGATTCGCGACGAACTAAACCGGAGCTTAGAAAAACACGGCTACTTTTTCGGTCCGAATACATCTACTGCAAATCGCTGTACCATTGGGGGGATGATTGGAAACAATTCCTGCGGCACTACCTCCATCAAGTACGGAACCACCCGCGATAAAATCCTGGAACTCGAAGTGGTCTTATCTGACGGTTCTACTGCTACTGTCGGCGAAGATGTGCCCGGTGGTATGGCTGTTGCAGACCGTGGAGATTCGAGATTGGCAACGGATATTCACAAATCCATACGCGAATTGATCGACGACGAAAACATACGGGCCGCAGCACTACGCGAATTGCCCAAACCCGAAATTCACCGTCGCAATACGGGGTATGCGCTCGACGCGCTGATAAACGAAACCGAAAATGCGCCCCAAAAGCCCTTAAACCTGGGCAAGCTCATAGCGGGTTCAGAGGGGACGCTTTGCCTGATATCATCGGTGAAGCTCCGCATCGATAAGCTGCCCCCGCCACACGCCGCTGTGGTTTGTACCCATTTTGAAACGGTAATAGAGTCTATGCGGGCCACGGTGATCGCCATGAAGTTGGCTCCATTTGCCTGCGAGCTCATGGACAGAACCATCCTGGAACTCACCAAGGGAAACCCCGAACAAGCTGAAAACCGGTTTTTCGTAGAGGGCGATCCCGGCGCCATCATTGCCATAGAAGTAAGAGACAACAGCGAAGAAGGCCTTGAAAAGAAAGTTGAAGAAGTGATTTCTGCTTTAAAAGAAGCTCAAATGGGATTTGCCTACCCGGTTGTTCGCGGCGATGATATTCCGCGTGTTTGGAACCTTCGCGCGGCGGGGCTCGGAGTGCTGAGCAATGTTCCCGGCGATGCAAAGCCCGTGGCTTTTGTGGAAGATACCGCAGTTGCCTTAAGCGACCTTCCGGCTTACATCGGTGAATTTGAAGAACTGATGAAGTCTTTTAATCAGGATGCTATCTATTACGCCCACGCAGGGGCAGGGGAGCTGCATCTTCGGCCAGTGCTCAATTTAAAAAGCGCCGAAGGGCAGAAGATGTTCAGGGAAATCGGCGAAGCCAGCGCCTCGCTGGTAAAAAAGTACCGCGGGTCGCTTAGCGGTGAGCACGGCGACGGACGCGTAAGAGCCGAATTTATCAAAGGTGCTGTAGGCGATGAAATGTACCGGGCTTTTAAAAGGGTCAAGCAGATTTGGGATCCAAAGAATATCTTCAATCCCGGCAAAATTGTAGATGCCGATAAGATGGATGAAGATTTTCGATACGAAAAAAACCAGGAGCCCTTTAAGTACAAGACGGCAATGGATTTTGGCGAAGAAAATATGTTGCAAATGGCCGAACGGTGCAATGGCTCTGGCGACTGCCGAAAGCTACACACCACGGGAGCTACGATGTGTCCGAGTTACCAGGCCACCAAAGACGAAAAGGACTCCACCCGCTCGCGGGCCAATGTACTTCGGGAGGTTATAACAAGGCCTGAAAATCCCGCCTACCCGCTCGATTCTGAAATAGTGCAGGAATCCTTAGATCTCTGTTTGAGCTGTAAGGCTTGCAAACGCGAATGCCCGAGTAGTGTGGATATGGCCGCGCTTAAAGCCGAAGCTTCTTTTCACCACCAAAGGCGATATGGCGTGAGCCGCTCGGCCAAATTTTTCGGAGAATTTGCACCCAACGCTCAAAAATTTCACCGACTCGCGCCGCTGGTCAATACAGCACTTTCTATTCCTTTTGCCGCGGGATTTTTTAAACGATTCTATGGCATTGCCCCGGAAAGAAATATTCCAAAGCTCAGTGCAAAAAGCGGTGTGCAACGGGCAAGGCGATTTCAGCACAAAACAAAGAATATTTCAGATTTGGACTTTGTGCTGTATATCGACGAGTTCACTCAATTTCAAGATGCCGGTTTGGCCCGAAAATCGGGAGAATACATCGCCGAGGGAATTCCCGTTGTGGGAATAGAGCCTTCGGGAATTCTCGGATTTCGCGACGATTTCATCAGGCTATGCAGTAAAGAACACAAAGCGAATTGCGGCAAACTGGCGAAAACCAGTTTTACGGTTGAAGAGTTTCTCTTCGGCGAGATTGAAAAGGGAAAGCTAAGCTGGGAGGCTTTTCACTCCGATAAAAAAGAGCTTCATATCCATTTACACTGCCACCAAAAAGCACTCTCGCATGTAAAGTACTCGAAGCTTCTTTTATCGCTACCCGAGAATTATACCGTCCGGATAATTCCATCGGGGTGTTGTGGGATGGCCGGCAGCTTTGGCTACGAAGCCAAACATTACGAAACCAGCCAAAAAATTGGCCGACTGGTTCTCTACCCGCACATCGAAAAACACCGAGACGCGGTTATAGTGGCTTCCGGGACGAGTTGCCGGAATCAGATTGCAGATGCACTGGAAAAAGAATCACACCACCCGGTAGAAATTTTGCTGAAAGCATTGAAATAAAAAAACCTCCTTCAAAGGGGATCGAAGGAGGTTTCTGATGCTTACAAACATTTCAGTTTAGTCGCTTTTTACAAAGCGTTAGAAATTAATGTTCGATAAAGATAGTACATATAAACCATTTGGAAGGTGTTCAATATCAATGAATTTGAAATTTTCTCCAGAATTCACATTAAACTGCATCATATCGACGCTTTTTCCGGTTACATGATTTTTTCTCGGGAGCATATCACCCTATGATTTGCACAGGAGATCTTTTCCCGAGAATTATGATTGCTTACAATGCCATGCGAAATCTCACTTAAAATTTGCGAGTCGATTCAGAAATAAAAGCCTAACGAAGAATCGTAATCGTTCCGGTACGGGTCTCCCTTTCCAGGCTTTCATTCCGCTCTTCTCCCCAGCGGTACATCACGCGGTAGAAAAACACATCGGGTCCCACGTAATAGCCATCGACTCCGCCATTCCAACCTTCTTCTACATTGTTGGTTTCAAAAACCACTTCGCCCCAGCGATTGGCGATAACTAATTCGAAATCCGTAACAGGGCAGGAGGGTACCGTTTTAAAAATATCGTTCAAACCATCTTCGTCGGGCGTAATGGCATTGGGTATGTACACTTCGCAAGGACAATCTTCGCCGACATTGGTGTACGAAACGCGAATGTCGAACTCAAATTCGCTTCGGCATCCTCGGGCATCTTCTACGCTCACATTGTAAGTTCCAGGGCTGAGTCGGTCGAAATAGGCATCGCTGAGTAGGGGGCCATCGTTAAACCGCCATCGTACAGGTTCTTCGCCGTTTCCAACTTCGAGCTCTATGAGTCCATTGTCAAGGAGTGGGCAATTTACCGGCTTTACAACTCTTTTGCTCAGCCGCAGGTCTGAGTCGTCTTCAATGGTGACTTCAATTTGGTTGGTGCAATTGGCGGCATTACGCGCTACAACGGTGTAAGTCCCTGCCACCAGGTTTCCGAAATAGGTGGTGTCTTGCCAGGGTGCTGCGCCGCTTATGCTGTACTCGAACTCGTCGGGGTGATTTACCGCCACTTCCAACCATCCGGAGTTATCGCCGCAGAAAGAGCTTTGCTTTCTAACAAGTTCCATGGGTGGTATTTCGCGATCGATAACTACGCTGTCAACAAATTCACACCCCGCATCGTCCATCACCAAAAGGTAGTACTTGTCTTCTGCTAGCGATTGAAAAGAATTATTCTCCGAAAACTGCAACCCGTTTGACACCGAGTAGGCGTAAGGCTCCTGTCCACCCGAAGCGTTAAATGTGATGCTGCCGTCGTTTCCATCGCAGGTTTCATCCTGACTGCTGAAACTCACATCGAACCCCACACAAGCGGCGTCTTCGCATTTGATGGTGGCACTGTTTAATAAGTTTTCGAGCGATGTATTTACATAGGCTTCCATATTCTCTACCTGCCCGGCGGTAAACATGTACATGCAGGCATCGTCCACATAATCCATGTAACTCGGCCATAGTTTAGGCTCATCGCAGTGAATTATTTCTTCGTCTTCGGCGTAGCATCCGTAGGTGGCTTCATCGGTCAACGGGGTGTCGTCAATTCCATCGCCATCTGCGGTGCAATTGCCTGAGTCAAAAGGGTGGGAGAGCGATAAATAATGCCCAACTTCGTGTGAGATAGTTCTTCCCAGGTTGTAATTCCCCTGCAGATTATTTCCGCCGCAGTTTACCGAGCTAAACGAAGAGATTCCGCAAACTACCCCATCGCCATCTCCATTCCCGCCAAGGGGAGAGTAGCCCAAAACGCCGGACAGTTCGCGAACGTAAAAGTTCAAATACCCGGCCCAGGCAGCCACTTCGTCGAGATCTGAAGAGTATTGATTAAGGGTGACGGCGTAATCGCCTTCGGGTAAACCCGATTCGGCTGGATGATCGAGCGTAGCAAGGCAGAACTGAATACACGAGCCCGGACTTTGAATATTCCCCCACATCTGCGGTTGGGCGTTTTCGAATTTTTCAAAGTCTTCGTTTGTGCCGGCATAGTCTTCATTCATAGATGCTACCTGATCTACGGCCATTTCCACAGCGCAGGCATAGTCTATGCCGACATCCTGAAAGTGAACTGCGACGGGAATGAAAAGAATCTCATCGCAGTCAGCTTTGGCTTCTGCGCTGCGGTTTTTCTTCCACAGTTCTATTTTTTGCATTTTTTCGGCATACGAATTCGCGTACTCCGGGTCTGTGGCCATTTTCTCCTGGTGGATTTCAAATGTATTGCACCGCTCAAAATCACCGTCTGATTGTGCAAAAAGTGTTAGCCAAAAAAAGCAGGGTATTGTAGCTAAAAAGAATTTCATATTAATCGAGGTTTCAAATCGCTTACAAATCTACAAACCAATGCAAAAACAGCCGTGATCCCGACAAAGATTTCTGAACGTTTTTCGCATTGAACATCACACGGACATGACGGTAACTCCTGTGAAAAGATGTATCGATAAAAGCTGATTTTGTGTAAAAACCAGCTCTAAGATTTTACAACCTTAGGATTAGAAATGGGCGTGAGCTTTTGACCCGCCAGAGAATTAAAATCGAATAAACTTCTTAAGCCATTTCCTCTTGAATGCCGTAAATGGCGGATATCGAATAGAAGGATCGATCCAGGTGGCTGTGGAAATAACGGCCTTTGGGTTGCTGAAGCACTCAAAGCTATGCCACCCGTGGTACCGCCCGGAACCGCTGCCCTGAATACCGCCAAAGGGAAGGTCTGCGTTTGCAATTTGCATGATGGTATTGTTTACGGCACCGCCGCCAAACTCTATGCGGTCGAGCACAAAACGCTCTCTATCCTTATCGGAGCCGAAATAATAGCAAGCCAGTGGATACCGGTTTTGCCTTACGACTTCTAGGATGTCTGCATTTGTTTTAAACGTCAAAATTGGCAAAACGGGGCCAAATATTTCATTCTTCATCACCGGGTCTTCCATCGAAACGCCATCAATTATGGTGGGCTCTATGTAGAGATCTTCCCGATTTGTTCGGCCACCGTGGCGGATATTGCCCTTCGTTAAATACTCCGCTACCCCATCAAAATGACGGTCGTGAATCATGCGGGGATAATCATCTGATTTTTGCGGGTCGTCGCCAAAAAAGGAATTAATCGCATTGATTAGTTCGGCGATAAAAGCTTCTTTTGCTGACTCTTCCACCAGTACATAATCTGGACTGATACACGTTTGCCCCGCGTTGAGCAGCTTTCCCCAAATGGTTCTTTTTGCAGCGACCTTCATATTTGCAGATTTGTCTACGATAAGCGGACTTTTCCCTCCCAATTCCAGGGTGGTACTGCAAAGCGATTCGGCAGCTTGCTTCGCGATAATGCGGCCCACGTTTGTGCTTCCCGTAAAAAAGATGTGGTTGAAAGTGAAATTGTCTAAAAGTTCGGGAACAATCTCGCTGCCTACTCCCTGCACAGCAGATATGTAGTCGCGCTGGAAGGTTCCCTCGATCAGTTTTTCAATTGCATCTGCGCAGTGGGGCGCATCCTCAGATGGTTTTACCAGAGCGCAATTTCCCGCAGCTATAGCGCCTATAAGCGGCGATATGGCAAGTTGAACAGGGTAGTTCCACGGGGCAATGATGAGCACAACACCTTTTGGTTCGTAGCGAATTTCGCTTCTCGATGGCTCCATAAAAAGCGGTGTACCCTGCTTTTTGGGCTTCATCCATTCCCGTAGGTGAGAAATGGCTTCGTCTATCTCGTTTAGCAAAAACCCAACTTCAGATATGTACGCTTCCGTTGGCGACTTCCGCAGGTCTACATGCAAAGCTTCAATTAGGCTATGCTCATTTTTTTTGATGGCATCGCGGAGCATTTTGAGTTGTTTGATCCGGAAGGCGTAACTCAGCGTTGCGCCGTTATCAAAAAACTGCCGTTTGGAAGCCAGGTTAGTCAGAGCGCTCCGTGCAGAACTTTTTGCAATCTCATTCTCTATTTCGGCCATGGTGTATATTTCCTAAATTTTCCCAAGAATTTACGTAAATATAGGGATTCCGCTTACTTTCATCCTCGGATTTGATGGATTAGCTATCATTTCAAAATACGCTATCTTGCGCAGTTAAATCAAAGAAGAATGGAGTCTTCTGAAGACGATAAAAAAAATAGTGAAGCTCATGAAGAGCAGGATAAGCGGATAAAGGAGCACTCCGAAAAAATTTCGCAGGGAGCTTTTAGCTTGCTTCGCGATTTTCTCTCTTTTTTGAAGGAGCTGCTCAGCATCCGCGGAGACACCGATTACGAAGAAACCACTAAGGGAATTGTTCGCGATGTACCCTTTCGCGGCCCCACGATTTACATTCTCATCTGTTCCATTATCATTGCAAGTATAGGGCTCAACCTGAACTCCCCGGCGGTTATTATCGGTGCCATGCTTATCGCTCCCCTAATGGGCCCTATTTTGGGGCTGGGTCTTGCTTTGGGAACAAACGATGCACCACTGATGGGGAAATCGCTGCGGAACTTTGCTGTAATGGTTTTTGTAAGTTTGTTTACCAGTACTTTATACTTCTTACTTACACCATTGGTTGAATATCAGCCAGAGCTACTTGCACGTACAAAACCGACAACATTAGATATTTTTGTGGCGCTTTTTGGCGGTGCAGCGGGCATTATTGCCGGTTCGCGAAAAGAGAAGAGCAATGTAATTCCCGGTGTGGCCATTGCAACCGCTCTTATGCCGCCGCTTTGTACTTCGGGATTCGGATTGGCTACAGGCAACTGGTTTTATTTCTTTGGCGCTTTCTACTTGTTTTTACTCAACAGTATTTTCATTTGCGCGTCTACTGTAATCGGGGTTCGGTACTTGCGTTTTCCGCTCAAGAAGTTCGTGAACCCCCGAAAAGAGCGGAAAGTGAAGTTTTATATGGCCTTGTTTATGACCATCATTATTCTTCCGAGCCTTTGGATTTTCTGGGGAGTCTTAAAAGAATCGTGGTTTAAGGGGCATGGAGAGAAATACGTTTCTGAAGTGATAAAAATGGACGGTTCGCGGTTGTTTAACAAAAACTTGATTTTCAATGATTCGGTACCGGTAATTGAAGTGTTCTTAACCGGGGCTGAAATACCCGAAGACACTATTAAAAAGTGGAAATCAGCGATAAGAGCGGTAAGGAAATGGATGCACTTGCCGGAAAATTGCAGCAAACCCTTAAAACGGAAGTACTGGAAAGCCTTTATGAAAGCAATCGCGGGCAATTGGAAGACAAGGACAGGCGCATAGAATATTTAGAAAATGAGCTGCTGCGACTGGGAAAGAATGAAATGCGGATGAATTCAATATCCAAAGAGCTAAAAATTCAATACGATGGGCTGGAGAAGGTCTCTTATGCAAACAGCATCGAATCGAATTTTAACGACCGCTTAGACACTATTCCTACGCTTCTCGTGAAGTGGAAACCCGAGGTATCGACGAATATAAGACGCGAAAACGAGCGAAAAATCCGCGATCTAATGCGTGTGCGAATGGAGTTGGATACACTTCGTGTGATTCCATTTGCCTATTAAGGCTGGCGTTAAAATCACCGAACTAAACAAATTTTAGACTCAATCCTTATTACGATCTGGCACAAACCAATCTGTATCATCCGGCAATTTTGCGTAGCCAACTGTCCTAGAGTCTTATTCCCATAAAGTGTTTCACGCAAAGCACGCAAAGTATTTCGCAAAGACCGCTGAGCTGAGAAGCGACAGAACTTTACCACTTCCTTTTCTGATCTAATTCAAATTGCAGACTCCAAATATATTGCTTTGTGGGACGAATCTCTCTGTGGCTCTCCCGAATTCTGCGTAGCCAACTGTCCAAGAGTCTCACTCCCATAAAGTGTTTCACGCAAAGCACGCAAAGTATTTCGCAAAGACCGCTGAGCTGCGAAGCGACAGAATTTTACAAATTCCTTTTCTGATTGAATTCAAATTGCAGACTCAAATTATATTTTCCTGTGGTGCGAATCACTCTGGGTAACTCGGCAATTCTGCTGTTCTAAAGCCGTTGCGCACCTTAGCTGCAATGACAGACATAAATCAGTCTTTGTAAGCGGGCTTGAGCAATTCTGGAAACATCTTTTCGAATTTTAGAACCTTGGGCTTGCTCACGTTCTGAATGTATCTATTGTCCTGATTGGCGGGGTAATAATCCTGATGGTATTTTTCTGCCGGATAGAATTTCTCGAAAGGAACAACCTGTGTAGCAACCTGCTTCATGTAAATAGATGTTTCTACTTCCTTTATCTCAGATTCAATTTGCGCTTTTTCGCTGTCGTTGTAGTAAATCTGAATGGCTTCGGCATGCGTCGTGTTGCCGTAGCTCACTTGTTTGTAAGTGGGATTTTCTTCATCGCCACCTGCGTAGCCCGAAATCACGTACTTCACGCCTTTTATTCTTTCGAAAACGGCTTCGGTACACCAGAAACACCCGCCGGCAAAAGTTGCAATCTCAAGGCCTTCGGTGTCTTTTGGGAGTTCGGCCATTTCGTTTTGATCTCCCTGCATTACTTCGGTTTCACTGGCCGTGCAACTGTTTAATGTCAGGATACAAAATACAAAAAACGAAAGTGTTAATTTCATAACGGTTTGATTTATGTCTCTAGAACGCCCAGGTGTGCGTATTGTTATTTTTCATCGGCAATACGCAGGTGAATATTTACTAATTTTGATGAAGCTCAAACAGAGATTGAGAAGCGCTATTGTAAATGATGATTTTTAGACTTAGAAAGGACTGGTTTTTAACTGCGATTGTTTTTGCCGCTCTGGTTTTGAGTGGCTGCGACTCGGAAAATACCTTTCAATTGCACGTACCCCCTTCATTTGATTCCCTGCCGGCCATACCCGAAAATAACGAACTTACAACCCGGCGAATTGAACTTGGCCGGCTTTTGTTTCACGATAAACGCCTTTCGGGCGATGGCCGTATATCTTGCGCATCTTGCCACAAAGCTGAACTGGCATACGCCGATACGGTGGCTTTGAGCCTTGGTGTTCACGGCAATACCGATGCGCGAAATGCCTACAGCCTGATAAACGTAGCATATCAAAACCACCTGTTTATGGAAGGGGGCATATCGAGTTTAGAATTGCAGGTGGTGTCGCCGTTTAGCAATCAAAACGAAATGGGATTTACCCTTAAGGAAGCGGTAGCCGATCTAAAATCCGATTCGGCTTATACGCGCCTGGCAAACCTGGCATATGGCCGGGAGCTTGATGAACACATGATTGGATTGGCAATAGCGAGCTTTGAGCGAAGCCTGATTTCCACAGGTAGCCGATTCGATGATTTTTTGGCAGGCGATAGCACAGCCTTAAATGCTTCGGAATTGCGGGGGAAGGATTTGTTTTACAGCGACAAAACCGGCTGCGCATCCTGCCACTCGGGCTTTCTTTTTACCGATCAGAAATATTGGAATATCGGATTGTACGAGAACTATAGTGACGAAGGACGTGCTCGCCTGACGCAAAAGGCCGGTGATTTGGGGAAATTTAAAACGCCATCACTCCGCAATGTGGCCATCACCTATCCGTATATGCACAACGGCAGCCTTAAAACGCTAATGGATGTGCTTATCCATTTTAACGAAGGCGGGAAAAACCACATCAATCAAGACGAAAGGATAAAGCCGCTGGGGTTAAGTGCAGACGAGTTAAAGGATTTAGAATCTTTTCTGGGTGTGCTTACCGAGAAGGAATTGGACAGACTCTAATTTGGAAATTTTTCTTTTTGATCTTGCGGTTTATTACGCTCATCCGATTCCATTCGCTCTACGCCGGTAACAAAGTATTTGGTTTCGCCGCGCCAGGGAAGCACAGCGTATTTTTCTTCGTAACGCAACCGAACCCTTTCTCCACTTAGCGCCACATCTTCTATTTGTTTGATAAGTTCATCACGGCTTTTTTCCACAGAAAATTCAAAGGTTTGCGATAGCTGATTATCGCTTTTCACCGCACCGAAGCTCAAAATATCCAATTGGCCTTCGTGGGTTTTAAAAATCATACCGCGCTCGCTTACTTTTAGAACAACACCAGCCCTTACACCGCTGCTATACGTGCCGTAGTAAAGAAAAAACATAACTCCGATAAAGACAATAACGACCACCACAAGTAGCCTTCTGAAAAATTTATTGGCCGATCTTTTTGCGGATGATGCGCGTTCGGAAAATGTAGTCATAGATATGTTTTGCGCGCTAAATTAAGCAAAACTACCAAAGTTGGTTTAGAAAAGTTTAAGGTTTGGGTATATGAAAGAATGCGATATTTGTAGTATGTCGTCCTTAAAAGTACTTCATCTGAGTTCTGAGCAATCCTGGCGTGGCGGAGAGCAGCAGATAGCCTACTTAATAGAATACGCCCGCGACAGGGGGGTAGACGCCACGGTTTTCTGCAAATCGAACTCAAAATTTCAGGAGTGGTGTGAAGCGAATAATATTCCATATGCTGATGCCCCTTTTCTGAATGGGATGGATGTGTACACGGCCAACGCTGTAAGGAGATACACCCGGAAAAAGCGCATTGATTTTGTTCACGTGCACTCCGGCAAATCGCATAGCATTGCCTACGCCGCGGCAAAAATGGGAATGAAATCTCCAATTATTGTACACCGGAGGGTAGATGCGCCCATCAAAACCATGGGGCCATCGCTGCGGAAGTACAAATCAGATGACGTGGCCGCAATAATTTGCGTTTCGGAAGCCATTGCGAAAATTGTGCGCAGTGCTACCGGTCTGAGCGACAGCGTGCATGTAGTTTACAGCGGAGTAGATTTTAAGCGCTTTACCGATCGCCCGGCAAACGGATATCTGCACCGCGAGTTTGGGATTGATACTCCTAAGAAATTAATCGGAAATATTTCGGCTTTGGTTGATCACAAGGATTACCCCACCTTTATTCAAACCGCCAAACGCCTGAAAGCTGAAAAGGAGAACATCCACTTTTTGATTATCGGCGACGGAAAACTTCGCCACGAGCTCCACCAGCTTATCGACGATCACGGGCTGGCGGACTTCATTACCATGACGGGATTCAGAAAAGATGTTCCCGAGATTTTAAGGGAGCTCCACATCTTTCTCATGACTTCCAAAACCGAAGGACTCGGCACAACTGTTATCGATGCGCTGCACAATTCGTTGCCCGTGGTAGCCACAAGGGGCGGAGGTATACCCGAATTGATCAGAGATGAAAAAGACGGTTTTTTGAGCGATGTGGGAGATGCAGATTCGCTGGCAAGCTCCATAAGACGATTACTCGAAAACGAATCGCTACACGCGGAATTTTCGCGAAATGCCAAACAGCGTTCTCGCGATTTTTCTGCCGAGAAAATGGGAGAAGGGGTTTTGGATATCTACCGAAAGGTAAAGGCAAAAAAGGGTGAAACCACCGCTACGAAACCAGCCTGATATACCAGAGCGTTAAACCGAGTAGCGCAAACAGGCAGATTGCAGCGTAGACATATTCTCCTTTGCTCAAGCGCTTTAAACCCTTTACCGACCGGAGCCCCATCGTTTTAAAATTCAGAAACGCTATAACGGGTGTGGCGCAAAAAGAGAGAACGGTGGCAAAATCTACCATTTGCACCATACTAGGCGCCCAGAGAAAAAGCAGGGCAAAGGACCCTGTACTCAATACGGCGAGCAACAGGAGATAAGGTCGGAACTTTGATCCGGGCAATGTTACTTTCCAGGTTTCGGCGAGCGATCGCGGGATGGCATCGAGGCAGGTAAGTGTGGTGGAAAACATGGTGGCTAGCGCTGCAGTAGCTACAATTCCGAAAGCCCAGATGCCGAGTTGGCTGGTGTACATGGAGAGCAGGATTTCTGAAAAGCCCACACCGCTCCCCGGCAGCTCAATACCGGAGTGAAACAGCAATAAAGCTCCCATCCCCAGAAAGAGAATTCCCATAACCATGGTGCCCCAATATCCGATTTCGAAATCGCGCATGGCTTGTTTGAACTTGAATTTATTGTTTGAGTTCGATTCCTTTTCGAGCGCCCAGATAGAGTGCCATACTGATATATCCATTGGCGCCGGCATCCAACCCATAAGCTTCACCAACATAATCAGAAATGCGCCATCTAATATTTGATTTAAAGGCTCCGGATTTGGCGTGTATTGGCCAAGTGCGAGAAAAAAGGCGATAACCGTACTCAGGGAGAGCAGGAGAATAACCAACGACATAAGTCGGTCGAGAAATCTATACTTGCCGAGCATAAGCAGGGTAGTGGCTACGCCTAAAATCAGGCCACTGAGCAGAGCGGGCTCGATTTCAATCCCAAAAATAAAGGCCGTTATTCCCGATGTTACCGATACGATTGCCGCAATAATAGCGAACATGGTGCCTACCGTAAAAAGCACAAAAAGAAGAATTGCCCACCAACCCAGACGTTTGTAACCGGCTATTAAACTCTCGCCGGTAGACAAAGCGTAGCGGGGCCCCATTTTAAAGAAGGGGTACTTTGCCAGGTGGATAAAGACAATACCCAAAATGGGGAGCCAACCGTACTCCGCTCCAGCGCGCGTAGACTGAATAAGGTGAGAGACACCTATTGCGGCGCCGGCGTAGAGCAAACCCGGGCCAATTTTGTCGGTTAAATTTTGGAGTGCTTTCAATTTATCGCAACGTAAGCTTTGGCAAGTAAGCGAGCAGAAATCGAAAATGCAAGGACTGGCATATCCGAATTCAATTCCTCTATGAGCGTTGCTCCCATCATCTATTTTGATAACTGTTTATCTGGATAGCCATACGCAAAAAAATAGCGCTGCGATCCTCCTATGTTTGCTTCAACATTAAAAAGTATCAGATTCAGCTTTATATTTCGCGACTTAAAGTTGAAGTGATAGAAAGAGTGAGAGCTGTTTTGCGATCAAACAACTCATGAAGTATGTTCACACAGAGATATGGCCTCACTCTTTTAATCTTTTAGAGTTTGAACAGAATGTAAGGAACACCGCCACAGAGCAATGTATCCAGGATATCCGAAAGGAGACTAAACGAGGGAAGATTCTATCGCTTTAATTATCTCTAACTTAAATAGTAAAGTGAAATGAAAAAAGTATTGAAACAAATCGTCGGCATTGATGTGGCTCAGGATGAACTCGTAGTGTGTCTTAGTGGACTTTACATTGTTTCTTCCACCAGTGGTGATCTGGCCACGGATCTTTATGCCCACAAAACTTTTCCCAACAGCAAAAAAGGGTTTTCGTCCCTGATCAGTTGGGTAAATAAGAACACTGATAAGCAAGTGAATGTGCGCTACGTGATGGAGGCTACGGGTGTTTACCACGAAAAGCTGGCCTACTTTCTTGACGACAAAAACCTCGCGGTAAGCATCGTTCTACCTAACAAAATCAGCAATTTTGCTCGAACGCTGGACACCAAAACCGTTACGGATAAGACAGCATCAGAAGCCATTGCATTATTCGGAATACAGGGAAATCTTAAGTCGTGGAAAAGTCCTTCACCGATTTATAAAAAGCTCCGACAGCTTACCAGAGAGCGCGATCAAATCGTTCAGGAAAGAAGTCGTGTCAGCAATCAACTGCATGCCGAAAAAGCAGAAGTCGAACCCAACCCTTCATCAATCAAAAGGATGACTACCAGACTAAAGTTACTCAAAAAGATGACTCTGGAGGTAGAGAGTGAGCTTGTTGCAATGATCAAAACAGATGCCGATGTAGCTAAGAAAAACCGACGAATTTGCACCATACCCGGCATTGGTCTGATTACAGCTGTAACAATTTTAGCCGAAACAGACGGGTTTGCGTTGATCCGCAGCAAAAAACAACTCACATCTTACGCAGGACTTGATGTCAGAGAAAAGCAATCGGGAACCTCGGTGAAAGGAAAACCCAGAATATCAAAAAGAGGCAATCGACACCTAAGAAAAGTGCTCTACATGCCTTCTCTCACAGCTGCGCGTTA
>JAIVHP010000488.1 GCA_020201045.1 Flavobacteriales bacterium | reverse complement strand
CGGTTTCGGGTGCCCTGCGGATGGCTCAGGTCAATGGCAGAAAATATGAGCTCTATGTCGGTTTCAGAAAGGGTGTCGGGAAGCTTGCGCATGAGTTTGGGCGACTCCAAAAGTTCAGAGGGATCATCGCTGCGGTAGTTCTCCATAATCAGGTACTTAAAAAAGATGCGCAACCCAGAAATGAGCCGCGCCTGCGTGCCGGCTTCGGTTCCGCCCTTTGCCGTGGTGTATATAAATTCGGCCAGGTGGTCTGCTCCAATTTGTATAGGATTTATTTCTGGATACCGCTCCGATATAAAGGCTGCCAGCTTATTTACGTCATTTCTGTACGCAACTACGCTGTTCTCACTCAGAGATCGCTCCAGGCGAAGGTAAGATTCAAAGTCTTTGGAGAGTGCTTTCCAGTTCAAAAGGATGTATTATTGCCTTGTGTAAATTTGATCAGAAATTGAATAGTACATTTACACGTCTATATTAATGATCAACATGTCAATCTTAATTATCAACGGGCCTAATTTGAATCTATTGGGTAGGAGGGAACCGGTTTTCTACGGATCCGATTCATTCGATGAAGTTCTGGCAGCGCTCAAATCCGAGTTTGGGCAGGCCGATTTGAAATACAGGCAATCAAATTCCGAATCAGAACTCATTGAATGGATCCACGGGGCGTCAAACGAAGGGGTGAAGGGAGTTGTATTAAATCCGGCAGCCTTCACACATACATCTATCGCTCTGGCCGATGCGGTTTCGGCCATTGAAATTCCCGTAGTGGAAGTGCACATTTCAAACGTTTACCAGCGAAAATGTGCTTTGAGCACAGCGGCGAAATGCGAAGGACCCCGGCTAAAGAAAAAGTGAATTCCCGCTGCTCCGTCGAGCACCATCCTTTTTAGCAAACGCTTCCGGTACCTGGAGCGGTAGTCGTTTTTTACGATAATCGTCAGGTTATTGCGAAAATTCAGATAGGTTTTAAAAGAACTTTGCGCCGACAGGGTGCCGCCGCCGAGGTGGTAAACCACCGATTTGGGGTAGCAGTAAACCCGGTAACCCATGTTCTTCAGTCGCCAGCACAAGTCAATTTCTTCCATGTGTGCAAAGAGACCGGCGTCAAAGCCTTCTGCCGCCCAAAAAGCTTTAGACTTTATTACGAGACAGGCACCACTCGCCCAAAAAACTTCCCGGGTATCGTTGTGCTGACCAATGTCGCGCTCGCAATTATTGAAAATTCGCCCCCGGCAAAAGGGGTAGCCGTATTTGTCGATAAATCCACCAGCGGCTCCGGCGTATTCAAAGTAGTTCCGCTTATTGAAGTCCTTGATTTTAGGTTGGGCAGCTACGCTCATCTCAGATTCATCCAGATGGGCCACGATGCCTTCCAGCCATCCCGGGGTAACTTCACAATCGCTGTTTAATAGGGCGTAGTACTCGGCATCTACTTGCTTTAGCGCCTCGTTGTAGCCGCCGGCAAAACCGTAATTTTCGGGGAGCTCGATGATGCGAATGTCGGGGTAATTTTCCGACATGAATTTTAGGGAGTCGTCGTTAGAGCCATTATCAGCAACGATAACTTCGGCCCAATTGGGCGTGTTTTCTACTACCGATGGAAGGAACTGCTCGAGGTGGTGCGCCCCGTTGAAGTTCAAAATGACAATTGCTGCTTTCAATATTTCCCGATTCTCGCCGGCGAAGATAAGTTTTAGCGCGGGTTTTGGTAGTAGTCGTCAATTCGTCCACCAAAGTGTTCCCGTCCGCTTTCCCGATCAATATTGTTCATCGGGGTATTTCGCTGCTCTAGCAATAATCTCCAGTTGTACTGCTGCCGCTCTCCCGGAATGTACTCACAATGCAGCAACTCGTAATCGATGGCCATAACCATTGGGTCGTAAAACACGAATTTCACGTTGTTAAACTTGTCGGCTTTGTAGTATCGTACTGTTCTTTCTGCGTAGAAATAGGCCGCAAGCTCTTCAGGTATTCAAACAGCTCGCCTTTGTTGTTGTAAGAACTCACCCAGCTCGCCTCGACTTTTTCGTCGTCTATTTCATTCAAATCCTGCGATTTGCCGGGGTGCTTCCTAAAAGTGGTGCACTCTTTACGGACGAGAAGTTCGTTTTCGGTGTTTCGGGCTTCCACCACAACATTGTAGTGTCCGCTTTTTACGTCGTCGAGTGGAATTCGGGCAAAAACGGGATTGACGTCAGCCGCTTCGCGTCTCAGGTATTTAACGGTGCTTTCTACCGGCACTCCGGTTGCGGTATCTTCCATAAAATACTTTATCAGGAACATGGGTTGGTCAGCGCTCACCTGATCTATTCCGTAGAGCTCGGCGTAAAAAATGAGTTCTTTCATTTCGGGATTCAAGAAATCGTCTGAAACCATCGGCAGCATGTCGTATCCCGACTTGGTCAAAATTCCCGGTTCTGCCGTTTCCTTATAAGCCGAAACGAGCTCGATATCCGAAACCGAAGGGTTTTTATCGAAATTTGGAACGATTACTTCCACCTCAGAAATCTGATCGATTCCCGCCGGATCAAAAAGGTCTTTTAAAATAATTTCGAGGGTATACGTTCCCGATGGTAAAGCAAAACGCTGCACATCGATAAAATCGACAACGTTGTCAATTTTCATTTCCGGGCTTTGGATGACCTTTTTGTCGTAAGTGGCAATGTCATCGCCTTGCTTGAAGAGCAACGTGAGTTCTACCTGTCCATAAATCGTGCTTTCCGTTTTTTCCTGGAGCACAATCGACTTTCCGGAGATGTCGAAATACGTTTCCACAACCGGACCTTTATCGGGAACGAAGAAAACTTTATAGTTAAAAGTGGCGAGTGGAGAAGCCACAAGAGCAGTTGAGATGGTTGTAAAGAGTAAAAGC
>JAIVHP010000079.1 GCA_020201045.1 Flavobacteriales bacterium | reverse complement strand
GGCTTTAACCTTAGCATCATCTCAGTTTGGTTCCAGATTGCTGCGCAACTTTATGCACGAGCGAATTAATCAGGTGGTACTGGGCACTTACATTTCTACTTATGTTTATTGCCTTCTTGTATTAAATGTAATAGAAGACAAAGGCGATATAGCGTTTGTGCCCTCCCTTTCGGTTTTGGTTGCCATCCTTGCGGCTATTGCCAATATCGTACTGCTCATCGTATTTATCCACCATATCTCTATGAGCATACAGGCCGATAAGGTAATTTCCGATATTTCAAGGGCACTTTCTGCAAACGTAAAAAGCCTATATCCCGAAAAATTAGGCCGGGAACAGAATGAAGATTTGCAGATCTCTATCGATGAAAAAGTGGAATCCTTTGCCTGGGACTCTGAAATAACATCTAATAAATACGGCTATCTTCAATACATCGATACCAAATTGATCATGCAAATAGCAACGGATAATGATTTGCTCTTGCTCCTTCCGCGAAGACCCGGTGATTTTCTGGTAAAAGGTATGGGTTTGGTAAAGGTCTACAGCAATAAGTCCTTAACAGAAGAAATAGAGAATCAATTGCTCGACTCCTTCATTGTTGGTGAAGTGCGCACCCCCCAGCAAGATACGGAGTTTTCTATTCACCAGATGGTTGAGATCGCATCGCGGGCGCTTTCACCGGGAATTAACGATCCTTTTACAGCTATTGCCTGCATAGACAATTTAACATCTGTGATGGTCAACTTAACCGATACGGAATTCCCTTCCAAATACCGTTTGGACAAAAATCAAAAGCTTCGAGTGGTCTCAAATCCACTAAACTTTGATGGAATGCTCGATGCTGCTTTCAATCAAATCAGGCAATTTGCGGCAGAAAGCCCTTCAGTATTGATAAGACTGATCGAAGCTCTGAAAATTATACATGCTCAGGCCAATACAAACGCACAGGAATACGCGGTGAAAAGGCACGCGAAAATGCTTCTTCGCACAGCCAGGAATCACCTGAGCGAACCCGATGATTTTTCAGATTTCAAAAAAAGATGCACCTGGTTTGTAGAAGCATAGCAGCTCGAATGCAACATTTATATAAGCATCTCGGCGGAATACTTAAAAATGCGTAATTTGTCTACATGATTTATTATGCATAAAATGAAAATTTAATCACCTATCCAAAATGAAATATCCCAGTTTTTTACTTCAAGCCTGTATCACTATTTTTTTGGCACTCTTCCTATCCGGTTGTGATTTTGGCGAAGGAGAAAATGCTGAAGTGGAGATTTCAAAAACCCTTGAAACCATTTACGATAAGCCAGACCCGTATTACGATGGAAGCCTTGACACCAGCGTTTACACAGGAAGGCTCAATGCGCTGGTACTGAAATCTAAGAGAATAGAACAAATGGACAGGCAAAGGGTGAGAGAAATGAAACAGCCCGGTGAAATTCCCTATCAAATTGAACACGACCTATTTACAAGCATTCACGATGGCTACACTTCGTATTCCATCCAGCAGTTTGATGTAAAAGAACGGGAAGCGCGCGCGGTTCTAGAGTTTAACAATGCCCGTGTCGGCCAGCGGTGGCAAGACTCTATCGTAATGAAATACGAAAACGGATGGAAGATGGACAACGTACTCTACAACGATACAAACGATTTAAAGAAAACGCTTGAAAAGTTTATTCAATCTTATAATCCGCAGTAGTCTTCTTATAATCCGTAGTAGTCTAAAACAGATATCCATCGACACCAACCGTCAAATTTAGCCACTAAAAAACCGCCAATCACGAGTGAAAGGCGGTTTAGAAAATAAATTTGAAAATTAAATTATCCCTGCATTAATTCCTGTAGCTTTTTTTGCATTTCAGGGTCGTTTTGCACTACAGCCGCTATTTCCTGATAGCGATCTACAGTCAAACCTGCTTTTTCAATATTGGTCTGCATTTTATCCTGTGCATCTTGTTGCACCTTTTGCACTTTCTGCGATGCAGAGTTGAATTTTTCCATCTCATCTGGCGAAGCTTCAACCTTGGCGTTTGGGTCTTGCTGCGCCTGGCTCAGTTCATTAAACCGCTCAATATTCATGTCAGCCGATTCTACAGCCGTCATCATTTCTTCTTGAGCAGTTTGATTAACC
Source organism: Flavobacteriales bacterium (assembly GCA_020201045.1). Classification (GTDB taxonomy): domain Bacteria; phylum Bacteroidota; class Bacteroidia; order Flavobacteriales_D; family Cryomorphaceae; genus JAIVHP01. The sequence goes on along the minus strand of JAIVHP010000079.1, from coordinate 3,696 downwards.
GTTTGAATATTACCAAGCGCAGAAGCGAATTTTTCCAATTCATCTGATGTGATTTCAGTTTCACCTTGAGCAAATACAGACGCTCCTGCAAACAAAAACATTGCTATGAAAGACATTAAAAATTTTGGTGTACGCATTTTACTTTATTTTAATTATTGATTATTTGATTACTTCTTAAAACTAAGGCTGCCGAGTAAAATAGTTCGAATAATCTAAACAAATGAAACCTGAACAAACTATCAAGTTTCCAAATCAATTTGTTCGATTGAACAAATCGAAAGCTTATCACTTACTCCAATCCCTTAATCACTATAGAACAAAAGTAATTAATGACCGGATGCATCAGGAAAATATCCTGTTAAGTTATCTAAAATCAACCCGGTTCGGTGGATTTACTGGCAATTTTTAGGGCTAACAGTAGAAGCGTTTACTAAGATATCTATATTTCATTGAAATAGGTAAGCATCCATTTTGACTCACAAATATGGAATTGCTTGATTGCACTGCCACATACTGAAGCAACCGCGCTTTTACAATAAGTGCTTATCGCAACTAAATGCACATCGCCAATTAAGAATGGGGTTAGATGTAAACATCGGAGAGTCCTACAGTAAATTTTTATCCTTTATATAAAATTGCGCTGTATTCAAAAGCTGTTTTAAACTAACGTCCGGAATTCCGTATTGAACCTGGCAACTTCATCCAAATGTTTTGGTGCGCATCGGATTGAGGAAAAGACCTCGCCCAATTAATCCTTACCTTTGAATTTAATAACCAAAACTTTTCGCATGAATCATTTAGTATCCAACTCACCTTTTTTCTCAAATTCTTCCAATTTCGACGCATTTCGCCTGATCAAAGAATCAATCTATTCGGGAAGATTACAGGTTTTGATTGCAATCATATTTCTTTTCGGTTCGCCATTCGCGAGTGCTCAAGATTTGCAATGGGTGAAGCAAATAAGAGGATCTGAAAACATATATGCAACAGGCATTGCTGTGGATATTGACGGAAATGTATACACCGTAGGCCGTTTTGAAGAATCGGCAGATTTTGATCCAAGTGACGAAACCAATTTTATCAGCAGTTTAGGGTTCGAGGATATGTTTATAGCCAAATTTGATCCTGCAGGAGAATTGATTTGGGCTGATCGCTTCGGTGGCACCGGTACTGTTTTAGGAACATCTATCGCTATAGACGACGACGCCAACATCTACGTTACAGGTGCTTTTCGGGATACAATCATCTTTAATCCTCCAGGTTCCACTCCAACTTTGATTAGCGAAGGAGAACGAGATGTTATTGTAATGAAGTTGAACACAGATGGTGATGTTTACTGGGCAAAATCGCTTGGCGGTTTATCGCACGAGCTTGGAGCTGACATAGTAGTCGATCAGGAAGGAAATGTTATTACTACAGGTAGGTTTTCGGGTTCTGGAGACTTCGATCCAGGAGCGGGTGTATTCACCCTCGAAAGTGAGGGAATTGACGATATTTTTGTTTCAAAACTAGATCCCGATGGAAACTTTGTGTGGGCAAAAGAGATGGTAGGCACACAGACCAACTCAGGCCGAGGAGTTGACGTGGACAATTCAGGAAACATTTATACAACCGGCCAATTCAGTGGAACTGCCGATTTTGATCCGAGCGAGGAAACGTTTGAGCTGAACAGCATTTCTTCATCGGCTGTATTCGTCTCTAAACTTAGCGCCGAAGGGGATTTTGTTTGGGCAAAACAGTTCGCGGGTAACGGAAGTAGGGGCGAAGACATTGCAGTTGATGATGAAACAAATATTTACACAACAGGTTCGTTTTGGGGGCTGCAAGACTTCGATCCCGGGGTGAGTCAGGCTCTTTTAGAGAGCGAAGGATCTTCGGATGTTTTTGTCTCTAAACTTGACGGCGATGGAAACTACCTCTGGGCGAAAAAATTTGGCGGATCAGCTTCAGATCTCGGGCTCTCTATTTTTACCGACGCTTCCGGAGTTTACACAACAGGCGGTTTTAGAAATGAAGCAATATTCGATTTTGATGCTGAAGAAGAAGATCCTCTTATCAGTGCCGGGTCAAGAGATATTTTTGTGTCCAAACTGAGTTCTTCGGGAAATTTAATCTGGGCCGCTCAAATGGGAGGCCCTGATTCTGATGAGGGAACCGACATTTTTATTGATGGCAATGGGGTAGTCTACACAATAGGTGTATTTCAAGAAACAGCTGATCTCGATCCCGGGTTGGGTACAGCGAATCTCACAAGTCTTGGTAATCGAGATACTTTCTTCTCAAAACTAAACCAAATCACCGGCACAAGAGACTACACTAGCTATGGCAAGAAAATTACATTCCAGCCCAATCCGGCGAAGGATTATTCAATTTTAAGCTGGGATAGGGAATTTCAGCTTAATTATTTAGAAGTATTTGATTTAAACGGAAAATTACTATTCGCAGAAACGGTTACCCAGAGGCCTTATCAGATGAATCTTCAAGGTCTAAATTCGGGAATCTACATTGTAAAGGTTTCTGACAGAAACAGTAATCGAGGGTTTATGGGTAAACTTGTGGTGCTAGATTAAAAAATCTCGTTGTGGTTCAAAACGAAGTTCATTCTGAATCCCAAATTTTTATATCAAAAAAAGTCCCGCAATTGCGGGACTTTTCTCATTCTGCTTCAAAGGTTTTTCTGCTTCAAAGTTCGTCCTGTTTAGGCGGTCTGTTCTTCGTGAACGCCTTCTAAAATTTCTTCAACCATTTTTGCATTGAAAGCATCGAGATCGGCTGGTGTTCTTGAAGTAACCAAGCCAGCGTCGGTAACCACTTCTTCGTCTAGCCATGTAGCTCCTGCGTTTTCCATGTCTTTTCTCACGGAATAAAACGAAGTTATTTTTCTACCTTTTAAAACATCTGCTTCAACGAGCATCTGCGGTCCGTGGCAAATTGCTGAAACTGGTTTTCCATCGGCAAAAAACGCCTTCACAAAATTTACTGCCTTTTCGTCTCGTCGCAAGAGATCGGGATTGATCACGCCACCTGGAATTACAAGTGCGTCGTAATCGCCTTGGTCTGCTTCGGCGGTGGTCATGTCCACATCAATTTCTTTTCCCCAGTTGCCATCTTTCCACGATTTTATATTTCCTTTTTCTGTTGATATAATGTGAACGGTTGCTCCCTTTTCTTTCAAGGCATTCATGGGCGAAGTAAGTTCGCTTTCTTCAAATCCGTGTGTTGCAATTATTGCTACTTTCTTTTCTTTTAAAATATCCATTTCTATGTTTTTAAGGGTTCAAATTTTTCAACTTCTTAATAATGGAAGTCACTTTATAAGGAGCAAGACACATTCCGAAAAAGCCCACACCGCATATTCTTTTGGTAATCGTTTGATATATTGAAGCTTGGATAAGAACAGCTCCAATTCGAGATTGGCAATGATACCAGTTGAGTGTAGAATAGCTTTCAAAACGTTCCTGCAATTCCACAGTTTAGCCAAATTAGCTCCACGGTCTTTCCGTTATTTTTCGCACAAAAAAAGGGCAGACTTTTCAGTCCGCCCTTCTTGTTCAAATCGCTTCGTGTATCAAACGGGTTATTTCACAACCGCAATTTTTTGCATGTATGCGTTATTGGGGGTGTCAATTCTCACAAAGTAATAACCTGCATTCCACGAATTGGTTTGAAGAACAAGTTGCGAAGTATTCACATTGA
>JAIVHP010000078.1 GCA_020201045.1 Flavobacteriales bacterium | reverse complement strand
CCGATGCAACGGGCTATACCTGGCTGATAGACGGCGAAGAAGTCTCCAGTTCAGAAAATCTGCTCTACACCTTTCCGGACTCGGGGAGTTTTGAGATATCGCTTATCGCCTACCTAAACGAAGAATCCTGCGCCGATACGGCCACTTATTTATTGCAGGTAGATCTGGGCATTGAAGTTATGATGCCAAATATCATCACGCCCAATGGAGATAGAAGAAATGACGATTTGGTGGCGCTGTTAAAAGGCGTTGAAACCTGTAAATGGGCCATTTACAATCGGTGGGGTATGGAATTGCATAGCAGCGCTTCGGCGGTGGTTCCGGGCGAAGTAGATGATTCGGGGTTTACACCGCTCGATCTCTGGCGGCCGGAAGCAGATACTCCCGAAGGTGTTTACACCGTTGTATTCCAGGCAACAGGCATCAAAGGGCAAAGCGAAGAGATGGTTTTTACTGTAACGGTGGGGAGGTGAGTCTCCCTACATCTCATTCACTCTCTTTTCCAGGGCTACCCCTTTAAATTGAAAATAGGATTTTGATAGGTCCTTACGGATCAGACCTCACAAGAGAAATTTTCTTGGTTGGCTCACTAATCGATTGCGATCCTTCATGTTTCCGAGTTTTTCTTTGCAAAGGAGGCGCAAAGGTTCATTTGCTTTCGGCCGGAATTAGCACGTTAAGAACTTTTCCAAAGTTCAGAACTTTGGAAAAGTTTTCATGAGACATCACCTGGTGTAGAAAACCGCTAAAAATGTCCTCCCCCTAGCCCCCTCCGAAGGGGGAAGGTCCCGGTATTGAAAGATTTTGGCGCAAATTGTCCTATTGCGGTTGAATCCAATTATCCAAAACCAATCTATTGAACATCAATTAACTATTCACTATCCACTATTCACTTTTAACTTCAGCTCCCGCAAAACCACAACCCATAACTTATAACCCATCACTTATAACTTTTTACCCCACTCCCGCCGGCCGACGCATTGGCCCGTGCTTAGGCGGGCAGGCATAACTTTTTTAGTCACTCCCTCCTGCCGGCGCAGTCGCCTGAGCTACAACGGGCGAAAACCTGAAGAAGCCAAAGCCATACACACCGGCAATGTGCAGGTGCGGGCTTATTTTTAATCTACTTCAAATCAAAGCTCGTTGTGCCTATTTTCATTCCGCTCTCGTACATCTCTACAATATACTTCCCGGAAGCAAGCTCAAAATCTTCGTCCATGGAATAGAAAATACACAGTTCCATCGGCTCGTTTTTATAGTCGATGCTGCGCTTTACGCTGTATTTTCCGCTTACGCCTTCAAAATCAAATTTATTGTCATCGCCGTCGCTTCCTTCAAGCACCACCCCATCGGGCGAAATAATGCGGAGGTAGATGGTTTTTTTGCCGGCCTCGGTAATTCGGTTTTCACCTATTTGGGTGCACGAGCGAATTAATTCTGTCCGCCTGGCGCGGTTTACTTCCACCTGTTTGCCGTTATTCCTTACGCGAAGGCCAATTGCCGACATGTTATTGGCTTGCAATACAGAACCGGTAGCCACAATGTCTTCGAGCGATTTTTTAGACGTCTCCAACTCCTGGGCGCGCGTTTTCGTCTCCGAAAGTTCTTCTACGAGAAATTGATTGTCTTTCTGTAGGTCAATGTTCAAGGTGTTGAGCGAATCGATCGTCGCCAAATACCCCTTCATGATGTCGCGCAAGGTTGCCGCTTCTTTCTTGAGCTTGGCAATGATGTAGGCGTCGTCTTTGTGCTTTGCAATTTCCTTGAGCATTTCCTTAATCTGCTCCTGCTGTCCGATAATCTCGGCATTTAACCGATCGTTTTTTACGGTAAGGGTATCGTACTGGATCAGCATATCCTGTAAGTCGTTCTGAAGCTGGAGCTGCTCGAATTCCAGAGCGCTCACCGTTTCTTCTTTCTCCTGAATTTCCGTTGTATTCAAAAACTGCATCACGCCAAGGGTGATGGTGAGAATAGCGAGGATTACAATAATGATCAGGTATTTCTTTTTCGATTTGTTTTGTTCTTCGGCCATGATAGATGTCGATTTCTTGTGCGCAAATTGTAACTTTAGTTTTTTCTAACCAAAACGAATTGTGCAAGCGAAGCAAAAATACTATTTTGATTGGTTGAACGAAGTAGGTAAAGTCTTGTTTCCAAACAATTGTTGTGGATGCAATACACCACTTAACAATCAGGAGGATACAATCTGCATTTCGTGCCTTGCAAAGCTGCCCCGAACCAATTACCACCGGCTGAAATCGAATCCCGTTTTTCGGAAATTTACCGGAAGGTTGCCCGTTGTTCAGGCCACATCGTTTTTGTATTTTAAAAAGGGAAACCTCGCGCAAATTCTCCTCCACAAGCTCAAATACAATAAGCGCCAGGACCTTGGTGAGCGCCTGGGAGGGCTCTTTGCACTCGACTTGCTGAAAGACGGGTTTGCCCTACCCGATTTAATTTTACCGCTTCCCCTACATCCCGATAAGGAGAAACTCAGGGGTTTTAACCAAAGCTTATGCATTGCCGGCGGACTTGAAAGGTGGCTGGAAGTACCCGTTGCAGCACAGGTGGTAAAAAGAACCGTTGCCAACCCCACCCAAACCAAAAAATCGCGGTACGACCGGTGGAAGAACGTGGAAGACATTTTTGCGGTGAGCGAACCGGCAGCCGTAATGGGAAAGCACGTTTTGGTAATTGACGACGTAATTACCACGGGTTCCACACTCGAATCGTGCGGCCGAAACCTGCTGGAATCAGGGGCTAAGGCAGTGAGCATTGCTACCTTGGCATCGGCTTAATTCCGCTATATTTGCCCCATGGAAAGAGATTACGAAACGGTGGTAAAACAAATTGCCGGCGTGGTAGACGGGGAATCCGATTACACGGCAAATCTCAGCAATATTGCGGCGATTTTAAAAACCCTGCCGGGGTATTTCTGGGTGGGATTCTACCTGGTAAAAGCCGAACAACTCGTTCTGGGCCCATTTCAGGGGCCGGTGGCCTGCACGCGCATTGATTTTGGAAAAGGCGTTTGCGGCACAGCCTGGTCTCAGAAAAAATCGCAGCTCGTACCCAATGTGCACAGTATACCAAACCACATCGCCTGTAATCCCAACTCCAAATCGGAAGTGGTGGTTCCCATTTTTAGCCCCGAGAAAAAAGTGATAGCCGTGCTGGATGTAGATAGCGACGTGGTGGAGAATTTTTCGGAACGGGATGTGCAATACCTCGAAAAAATTGCCGCTATGATTTCTGAACTACAAGGTAGCACGGTCTGAAAACTGGACTTTTCATATCGCTTTTGCTGATTCTCGCATCCTGCGCACAGCAGTCTAACCCAACCGGAGGAGATAAAGACACCACCCCGCCTGAAGTTTTATCGATGACGCCCGAACAATTTACCACCCAATTTACGGGCTCGGGTTTTGAACTCATTTTCGACGAATACATTCAGGTAAAAGATTTTAACGCCCAACTGATTATTTCGCCGCCGCTCGATAAAACCCCCGAGTACCAGTTGAGGGGAAAGAAGCTGACCATAACCTGGCAAGATACCCTCCAACCCAACACCACCTACCAATTCAATTTTGGAACGGCCATTTCGGATGTGAATGAAGGGAACGAAAAAGACGATTTAATCTATGTGTTCTCCACCGGAAGCTACATCGATTCGCTGGCGGTATTGGGGAGAGTTGTAAACGCCAAAACAAACGAGCCCGTTCCCAAGGCATCGGTGATGCTCTACACCGAAAATTTAGACAGCCTTCCCCTGACCGTCAATCCGAACTATTTCGGAGTTACCGACGAAGAGGGGTATTTTGCCATTCGCTATCTCCCGGAGGCTTCTTACAAAATATTCGGCTTGTTCGAAGAGAGCAAAAACTACCGCTACAACGGCCCGCCAGAGATCATAGCCTTTCAGGATTCGCTGGTGCAGAGCTCCCTTAACGACAGCGTACCCCAAATGACCCTTGCCGCTTTTACCGAAAAGGATACCAGCCAGTATATCGCATCGGAAAAAGGTGTGGATTACGGGTATTACGAATTGGTGTTTAACCGTCCTACCGAGGATTTGAAGGTAGATTTTGTAGAATCAGAAACCGGCGAGAAACTCGAGGCCACAAAGCTGCTGAATCCCGGACGCGATACCCTTAAAAACTGGGTGAAGCTTCCCGAACGCGACGACGTGGAAGAGATTATGGTGATGGTAGAAGATGGGGAAGCAATTAGCGATACGCTGTACTGGTACATCGAAACCGATGAAAAGTTTAGGGAGAAGCCCGAACTCCAACTAAAAACCAATACTTCGCAACAGAAAATGGATCTGAACACCGTTTTTTCTATTCGCTTTAATACGCCCGTTGTGGAGCAAGACACCAGCCTGGTTTTCTTTTTGGAAGACAGCGTAGAAGTTTACCCCAACCGGATAGAGATGAAAGACCTGAACCGAACCGCGCTGATTCACTACCCCTTCGACCGGGAGTCTCAGTATATTTTCAAAGCTTACGCCGGTGCCTTTCGGGGATTTTTTGGGGCGTATAACGATACCGTGTCCATTCCCTTCAGCCTTCAGGATTCGGAGTTTTACGGCAGCCTGAATGTCGAAGTAGAAATGCCCGACTCCATTGCGAATGACAGTCCGAAAATTCTTCAATTCCTAAGCGGAGATGAGAAAGTGCTGCGCGAAGATCCTTTCGAAAACGAAATATCCACCACATATACACAGCTCCAACCGGGGGAGTACAAGCTAAAAGTAATTTTCGACACCAACAACAACGGCGAATACGACACGGGAAACTACGCCAAAAAAATACAACCCGAAAAAGTGAGCATTTACCCCGAACCGATTGATATCAGGTCGAATTGGGAGTTTGATGTGGAATGGACGCCCACTACACCATTCGATCAGATTGTGATTGAAGAATGAGTCGGGTTACCTTCCAAAAGAAACTGCAAAAAACCCGAAGCGTCTTTTAAAAACGCTAATATTGCTTTTGCGGATATCGAAACCCGGCGTAAATCAGAAAAGTGCCAAAAAAAACCGTTTTATTCTTAGCCAGTTGGTACCCAAACAGGGGGAATTTGTTTCTGGGCCACTTCGTGCAGGGCCACGCCGAAGCGGCTTGCGAAATTGCGGATATCAAGGTGCTCTTCGCTACTTCCAGCGAAGATGCGCGAGATTTTGAAATGGAGAGAAATACGGTAAATGGAGTAGATACGCTGGTAGTGTATTACCCCAAAGTAAAATTACCGATTCCCGGGGCGAAGCAGTTGATTTCGAGAAAGCGGTATTTACGCGCCCTGAAGATGGGGTTTTCGGTGCTGGATACCCATTTTGACCTGGTACACCTCAACGAAGCCTTTCCGGCGGGTATCTTTGCGCGTTTCTTAAAAAGGAAATATCGAATAAACTACATCTTAACCGTGCATTGGACCGGTTACCTGAACCACACCCGGACATTTAAAAAATTACCCGCGCCGACCAAAGCAATTCACCGGCAGATATTTGCGGGCGCTTCCGAAATAACTCCCGTCTCAGATCATTTGGGTAAATCGCTCGTATCGTTAGGTTTAGCAAATAAATACAAGGTAATTCCCAATGTGGTAAACGAGAAAATATTCTATCCCGCTAGTGCGAAGGACGCGTCTGCAAGCCCGCGATTTTTGCACGTTTCTTCGTTCGACGACGACCACAAAAACATTCGGGGGATGTTTTTGGCCTTTGAGAATTTGCAAAACAGCGGAGTCGATTTCTTTTTGCACTTCGTTGTGGAATGCAGCAAATCAGAAGTGTGGAATCGAATAGACGAATACGGCCTCGATCGCGAGAAATGCGAGG
>JAIVHP010000330.1 GCA_020201045.1 Flavobacteriales bacterium | reverse complement strand
GAAGATACCGAATTTGTGGGCACAGGTGCGGTGAACAATGTGGCTGCCAGAGAAATATTTGTGGGCCATATGGACAATGGAAACTACCTCCGCGCGGCCTTTGACGAATTTGTAATCTACCACCACGCCCTATCCGATGCCGAAGTGACAGACCTCTACGAATTAGGCTGCAGCGAAATAAATAGCGACGAAGTTCTGGCGGATTATCGGTATGGCTTCCAGGGACAGGAAAAAGATGATGAGATTAAAGGAAGTGGAAACTCAGTCAACTATAAGTACCGAATGCATGATCCAAGGTTAGGTAGGTTCTTTGCGGTGGATCCGTTATCTACTGGATTTCCTCACAATTCTCCTTACGCTTTTAGTGAGAATAGAGTAATTGACGCTATTGAGTTAGAAGGGCTTGAATTGTATATCGTACATGAGAAACCTAGGGAAGATGGCACAATGTTGGTGTCAGTAAGTGCAATAGAAGTTAAAGGAGAAGTGCAACAGAATAATATACCCGAACGCCATGAACATTTAGTATACCGGTTGAGACATGAATTAGATGGCTCTGTTACTAACCTTTCTTCAAATGAATTAAGTTCACAAGAGAAACTAATTTATGCAAGTAGTACGGCACAAGATGCAAATCCTGTCTTTGGAAAAGGTGGAGAAGATTTTGCACCTAAGGGTGGAGTTTTCATGAAAGGCACAGATGTGGTGAGTGCACCTGTACCTGTTGTAAAAAGAACACCGTTAGTTTCAGGTATTCAAGTACCGGGAGCAAATGTTTTTAGGAGCACTGGTCTAGAATTGACTGATAGTGGTACATCATTTATTGATAACATCGCAAATCAAATCAATGATAATCTTGATGATATAAGCACAGTAACTATAAATGTCAACATTGGAACAGACTTTAATACACCTACGAGTAGCAGCGATGCAGGGTATTCAACTTTACGGCAAGGATTAATTGAGCGTGGGGTATCCCCGGATTTGATAAAACCCGGGGATATTGGCCCTAAGCCTCTGGAAAAAAGAGCTACTCCATCAAATGCGAGTATAAAAATAGAATAAGACGTCAAAAGATGAGATATCTTCTTGTAGGTACATTACTATTTTTAGCAGTTCTTAAAGGATCAGATGGTGTATCGCAGTTCTCTGAAGGAGAATATCTATATTATGATTTGTCTGATGATCTTGGTGTAAGACTTGTTCTAAATAAGGCAGATACGACTGAAAGTTTTCTGAACGGTCGTGTACTGACTTATAAGTTTAAAAATGACACTCTCTCGGTAGAATATCAAAATGAAGATGGTATTTATGTGGAAGGCCAATACTGGATTACTTTCCATGTTTTTCAAAGAGTAGGCAAGGTTATGGATCCAGATACCGGGGAATTTATTTTGGCTATTAACAATTACAAATACCCTTTGAAAACGGGGAAATGGTTGTATTACGACGAACATGAAGCTTTAATGAAAGTTGAAACTTGGGAAAATGGTTTTTTGAAATCCGTAAAAGCTCCAGAGTAGATAATCGAAATTTTGAATCAAAGCCCACGCAGATTACTTGGACTTTTTCACATCCAATTCCGACAATCGTCAAGAACTCTTCCCATCCCGTAATCAGCCCAACGATGGAGCTGGCAAATCCAATGAGAGCAATAAGGCCAGAAACAACTTTGAAAGCCCAGTTTGAAGTAACAGCTGAAACCCAGTTTTGGGGAATAATGCCGAACCAGGATAGCAACCTGACTGGTAGGCCAACGAGAAACCTTACCCCAAACTGGAGCCATTTAAAAGGGTTTTTCAGGTTTTTATCCGCATCAGAAAAAAGGTCTTCATAAAACCCGGTAGACCGAACGAGAACATCATCAAAGTTGTTGACTTCCGATTGATTTAAATGGCGTTCTCTGAACTTGGGAAGCGTGTTTACCAGATACTGGTAGTTGGTAGCTTTATATGTTTGGAATGGGGCAACGTAGTCTACAACGCCAAAACGTCCTACGACTGTTTGGGCTGTGGTTACGTTACGGGTCAACCAATGATACAGTTCATGATCAACTGTTTTCAGGTAACTGCTTTCAATATACTTGTTGGCCATCTCAACAAACTTCGAACGGTACTCTTTGAGAAAATCAACCTGCTCCTTTATGGTCTTGGCAATTTTGTAGAGATGGATAAAGCCGATTACTAAAACTCCCGCCAAAGCGAGCGCAATCCAAAGCCGATCCATCAGGCAGCGTATTCTTTTCGGTTCTTGATTTCTCTGATCACAGCATCAAGAGTAAAAAGCACCTGATCTTTTTCTTCATCTGAAAATCCGTTGAGCTCTTTAAGCCGCCGAATCATCTTAGGGTCTTTCAACAAATCGTCGTCTTCCGTTTCTCCGAGAAGATAACCAACGGAAGTGTGGAGAAATCCAGCAAGCTTTTTGGCGGCTTCAATGGACGGAGTCATATCGTCGCGTTCGTATCGCCCGATAACGGGAGACTTGGTGCCTAACTGATCGGCCACATCCTTTTGCGAAAGGCTGGCCTGTTTGGGTGCGTCTGAAAGTCTTTTACCGAAACTCATAAGTTCTTAAAGCTACCGCCGAAGCGGGATTTACCCAAAATTAAGCAACTGAAAAGTGTTTACGTAATTTTCTCTGAATAATATTTAATAAACCATTTGGGTACCTTGTCTCTATCAATACTGTTCCATTTCTTGCGGTTATTCTCGCCTACAGTTTGAAAGTAAGCGAATAGATTTTCTTCATTTCCATCACTTGAGTTATCAAAAAAATATGTTCTATAACAGTATTGGCATGCCTCGTAAAGCTGATCCATTGTTCTGTAGTATCTAGCGACAATTTTTTCATCGTCAACATCGTGTCCTCCTTGTAGAACTCTTACTTTTTTTACCCGATATACGTTGATTTTAGGATGTTCAGTTGAAACAAAGTACAAATAGACTTTATATCCCTTATCTCGAGCCCGCTTCATAAACTCAATTTTTCCAGGGTGCGAAAAGACGGTTTCGAAAGTGAACTTAACTCCATTTAAAAGAAGCTTGTTTCTGAGGTAGTAGGCAAGTATTTGAGCTATACGATCATAGGGAAGATCATTTTTCTTCCTGGCAACACTGTGGTTGATTGAAAGTGCATCATCAGAAACTTGAATACAGCTTTCAAAACGTTTTCGTGTAAATTTTCTGTTGATTAGACCTGATTTTGTTACAATGTCAATGAATTCGGGGTGGTCTAATTGGATTTTAAATTTCTGAAAGCGGATTTTCTTATTCTGTAGATCGCGTGCGATATCGTCCGCATTTACATAAATGCCAAAGTCCAACGTTCTACCATTGGACAATTTCATGTTTAATAAGTTATTGATTATGGAACTCTTTCCTGAACCGTTAGGTCCTGCAAAAATTCTTACCCTTTTTTGCACTAGTCTATAATAAGATCATCTTTTGATACATCGTCCATGATGGGCTCTACTTTCTCAATTTCGCCGTCTGTGTATTCTTTAATTAACCAACCATCCTTTTCAATAAGTATATACCCATTGTTCTCCAATGCGATTTCTGCACCATTTTTAAATGCAGCTCTGGATGAGCGAGAAAGCATTTGTCTGTTTAGGTATACCTTTTCTTTTTTTGCCATTGTTTGACGAATTTACAATTATTTTAGTCGGGTGTCAACAAAGCTCATTCCAATCAAGGAATGTATGTAATCACAGCGTCTCTTAATTATACAAAGAAACTACTTAATCCACTACTGAAACCCATCATTTATTGAACTTATAACAATCAAAATTATTGTTGTGTTTAGTATCCACCCGACCAACTATACCTCCCAAAACTGTTTAAAGTTTTCTATAGTCAAGGGATCGATATTGTTGGGTAGGAGTTGGTGTAGCATATTACCTTTATGGTCTGCGATATTTTCGAGGACGTAAGCGAGCCATTTTTGGGGATTGATGTTGTTGAGCTTGCAGCAATCAAAAAGGATATAGAACATTGGTGATCGTTGTGCGCCGTTGTGCGATCCTGCGAATCGAAAATCAAGCCAGTGGCATGAGATGTGGTTCTTGCGTCCCAGCTCAACTGGGCAAATGTTGTTTTCTATGAGATTGTTGTGAAGTGCCCCCCAACAACTGCATCTTGCCTGATACCTGATCTGCCCGCCAACTTTTTACTCAAAAACTTATGGACTTTCAAGAAAAAATGTTCGGGCGTCGTGTCAAAGGGTTAACCCTAGCAGCACAGTTACTGCGGATCTGCGAATTGTAACCAGAAATCAAAAAAATGTATTGGTGTGGGGATAAGTTGAGCAGGGTTCCACCAGGTTTTCCATCAAAGTCAAGGAGTCAGACTCACACGGCAACCTGTTGCCAACGTAATGACCGCTGCGCAGTAGCTGTGCTGCTGCGCTAGATGGAAGATCTACGGGCGGATATTGATGCGTTTTATCCGTTTTAGAAAGAAGAAAGTAGCTTTACAAGCAATAAAAACAGATGGCAAAGAAGGAAATCATACCACAAGAGACTATCTTAAGCAAGATTTATTTAGTTCGTGATCAGCGCGTAATGTTGGATCGAGATCTGGCAGAACTCTATGATGTTAAAGCGATCTGACTAAGGGAACAAGTTAAAAGAAACGAAGAACGCTTCCCCGAAAACTTTATGTTCCAACTCACAGAAGAAGAGACCGAGAACATGGTATCGCAAAATGCGATACCTTCCAAACAGCATCTGGGCGGGTCTTTACCGTACGTCTTTACGGAGCATGGCGTCTTACAGCTTGCGAACGTTCTCAGAAGTGGCCGAGCGGTTCAGATGAGTATCAGTATCATCGAAGTGTTCGTTAAAATGCGCGAAATGCTTCTCACGCATAAAGATCTTCTCATCCAAATGGAAGAAATCCGCAAAAGGGTAACGGGGCAAGACGAGAAAATCGAACTCATTTTTAACTACCTGAAGCAGTTTATAAAAGAACAGGAAAAGCCGAGAAAATCTATCGGATACAAATCGGGTTCCGATAAAGATCAATAACAGGAAAGTCGGTGTTTGGCGGCTGTTGTCCGCAAGAAGCTTCGTTCCGATGTGCAGGATTTGCAATCCTGCACCTGCCTGGGCAGGCTGCAGCGTTAGCCGCGCTACCACACACTATCACCCCCAACCACTACCTTCCAATTCACCACAAATGACAAGTACCCCCATATTTCTAAAAACAAAAAAACCGATCCGGGACATTGCCCGGATCGGTTTCATTTTGGGGTAAACCCCTATCACGTATCTATTGAACCGGTAACGCGCTTCATAAATTTATTGAGGGCGTCTTTTTCGGAATCACCGTCGGCTACCATTTGGCTTACTTCGAGCGCGCCGTGCATATTGGAAATCAACTCTCCAATTACATCGAGCTCTTCGTCCTTGATGGCCGAGCTTTCGCTGAGGTGCTACAGTACTTCGATGGCCTCTTCTAAAAAGTCCTGATCGTTTTCTGCTACAAACGACCGGATGTGCTTAATTACCGGTAATCTCATCTATAAATGATTTTAAATTGTCGGCTTTGTTGGTCTGTATCTGGTCTACCAACTTTCCGCCTTTAAAAGCAGCAAAAGTGGGCAGGTTGGTAACAGATGCCAATTTTCTCGAATTCGGATTCTTTTCCGCATCTACTATTACAAACGATGCTGAATCCGTTTCGTTCGCCATTCTTTTAAATTTTGGCTTCATGATGCGGCAATTTCCGCACCACCCCGCAGAGTATTGAACAAAGACTAAATCGTCTTTATTCACCAACTCTTCAAGGGTATCGCCTTCTATTTCTTTAAACATAGTTCAATCGTTTTTCTTAGTGAGTGCTGAGGTACTCAGCTACGCCTTT
>JAIVHP010000487.1 GCA_020201045.1 Flavobacteriales bacterium | reverse complement strand
AACCACTGCGACCGTTCTAGCTCAGGCTATGGTAAGAGCCGGCCTGAAAAACGTAGCCGCAGGCGCGAACCCAATGGAATTGAAGAAAGGTATTGACATGGCGATTGAAGCTGTGGTTAAGCACCTTCAGAAAACAACGAGAGAAGTAGGCGACGACAACTCTAAAATAGAGCAAGTTGCTACCATTTCATCAAATGGCGACAGCACTATTGGAAAGCTTATCGCCGAAGCGATGGAGCGCGTTAAAAAAGAAGGCGTAATTACGGTAGAAGAAGCCAAAGGAACGGAAACTTACGTTGACGTTGTGGAAGGTATGCAATTCGACCGCGGATACCTTTCTCCGTACTTCGTTACCGACTCGGAAAAAATGATTGCGGATCTTGAGAATCCTTACATCCTCATATACGATAAGAAAGTATCGAGTATGAAGGATCTCCTTCCCGTGCTTGAAAAAGCTGCTCAAACTGGCAAGCCATTGTTGATCATCGCAGAAGATGTAGAAGGTGAAGCGCTGGCAACTCTTGTTGTAAACAAAATCCGCGGATCGCTCAAAATAGCTGCCGCTAAAGCTCCCGGCTTTGGCGATAGAAGAAAAGCGATGCTCGAAGACCTGGCGGTTCTTACTGGCGGAAATGTAATCTCTGAAGAACAGGGTAGAAAGCTGGAAGATGCCACGTTAGAAGACCTGGGTACTTGCGAGAAAATCACTATCGACAAGGACAATACAACCATCGTAAATGGTTCTGGCGATAAAAAAGCTATCGAAGCGCGTGTTAATCAAGTGAAAGCGCAAATCGAATCGACTACTTCTGATTACGACAAAGAAAAACTTCAGGAAAGACTCGCCAAATTAGCTGGCGGTGTTGCCGTACTTTATGTGGGTGCTGCTTCTGAAGTAGAGATGAAAGAAAAGAAAGACAGAGTAGACGATGCACTTCACGCAACGCGCGCAGCCGTGGAAGAAGGAATCGTTCCTGGCGGTGGTGTAGCATACATCAGATCGCTTGTTAAGCTCGATAAACTAAAAGGCGAAACAGCCGACCAGAATACGGGTATACAAATTGTTCGAAGAGCACTTGAAGAGCCGCTTCGCCAAATTGTAGCCAACGCCGGTGGCGAAGGTTCCGTGATCGTACAGCGTGTTCGCGAAGGAAAAGACGACTTTGGATACAATGCGAGAACGGAAGTTTTTGAAGACCTATTTGCAGCCGGGGTAATTGACCCGACTAAAGTAACGCGAATAGCTCTTGAAAACGCAGGTTCAATCGCTGGAATGCTGCTCACAACAGAGTGTGTAATTTCAGATGTTGAAGAAGAAGACTCAGGATCTGGAGCACCCGGTATGGGTGGAATGGGCGGAGGAATGCCCGGTATGATGTAATTCGAAAATTCATCTAAATAAATTTAAACCCCTCCCAATTTC
>JAIVHP010000329.1:13619-14529 GCA_020201045.1 Flavobacteriales bacterium | reverse complement strand
AAACGGTGGCGACACCCTGAGAGAAACCAAATGCTATGAGTTTTTGATCTTCGGTTCGATGGGGTTGTATAACCCGTTCGTACACCAAATCAATGTAGGCCACATAGTCGTCTATATCCTGCATTCGGTCTTCTTTGGTCATCCACGTAGCGCCCACCCTTCCCGAAACTCCGTCGAGGTAAAACCGGTGAAATCCCTCCGGGGCAACAACAAAATTTTCTTTGGGATCGAGGTGTTCAAAATTGCGGATAAAGAACTGCCCCAGTTGCCCGTAACCGTGAAAACAAAACCAAATATGCTTCGCCGTGGTTATATCTCCAAAGGTGTAGTATCTTGCCGTTTTAGTAATCTCAACTTTGTGTTCCATCGCATCAAAGTTAATATCTCAAGGAAGTTTCATGGCAAACGAATTCGTACAATCCATACTCGACAAATTATTTGGCAATAAAAGCTCCGAAAGGGACGGCAATTTTGTGTCGGGTCCTTTAAAACGAGAATCAAAATTTTCGGATGCGTTTGAGGTGTGGAAGTCGTCTTCCGTTTCCGGCGAAGTTTTATCGAAGATTGGGGAAGCTTACTCCGATGTCGCCCTGCATGGCCGATACCGGCAGGATTTTCACTTTTACGAAAGTCCGCAAGCCAATGGTTTTTTTATCAATATGAAACTGGGGATTTCGGAGCAGTCGTTTCCGTTTTTGATGGATTTGTTTAAGGAGCGCGTGATGGCGAGCGGCTACACCATTTACACTTCCGACCGCAAATACCGGGAAGTCCCCACCGGCATGAAGCGAATTGACAAGCACTACCTAAAACCCGAACTGGGGGTAGAAATTGAAACACCCATAAATCAGCGCTTTGGAAACGTTTTGCTCGAGTATACCGCAATTAACGAAAAACCGGAATACCTGAA
>JAIVHP010000329.1:0-13551 GCA_020201045.1 Flavobacteriales bacterium | reverse complement strand
GCGTGCTTGCACGCCTCAGTGTTCTCGCTAAAACACGCCCTGCTCGTCACTTTTCTCACTTCACTCAGCGCTATTTTTTTGCGTATGGCTATCCAGATAAACAGTTATCAAAATAGATAATAGCAGCAGCGCTCATAGGGTAACTGAGTTATCATCAAAACACGCCCTGCTGTTCATGTTTGAGCATTTCGCGAAATCCCGAACTTGTTTCGGGGTAAGCGAAGCAATCCCGAACTTGTTTCGGGGCTCATAGTAAATCAGCCACGCGGCGGAACTCAAGCCAATGTGCTAATTGTTGGATTTTGGTTTTAAAGGTTTACGCAGATACTGGGACTCCGCCGCATGGCGGAGGTGCGCAGAGAAAATGGACAACCAAAGCTCAGATTAGGAGTTCACAGAGGGTCGCAAGCGACCACTGAGAAGTTTCTTGAACAGTGGTGCTTTTGATGGATGGTTCTCGCTATATTATAATGTTAGAAGTGAATGGGTATTTCTTTTGTTATCGTGATTAAGGTAATTGATTAATAGGATTATATAATTCAGACATTTTTTAACTTGCAAAGATGTTTAATCGAGAGAATGATTCCTTGACTGCTCAAATCATTGGTGCTGCAATAGAAGTTCACAAGTGCCTTGGCCCCGGACTTTCCCCGGACTTGCTCCGGGGCTCACGAAAAATCGCTTATTCATGAATTGAAACTTCGCAACTTAAGTCTGAAATCGCAAGTTTCACTGCCTTTAGAATATAAAGGGGTTGAGCTCCAGCAAGCTTATAAAATGGATTTGCTGATAGAAGAAATGGTAATCGTCGAATTAAAATGTGTAGAAAAGATTCTTGAAGTACACGAGGCGCAAATATTAACGTACATGCGTCACTCTAAAATCAGAAGGGGTTTAATCTTGAATTTCAACGTAGTTTTAATGAAGGAGGGTATTAGAAGGTTTATTCTCAATCCAAAATAACCTTGCCATACTGACGAATATGATTTTTTCACATTGATATCGCAAGCGATCAGTGAGAGCAAACCTCAGAATTTTTCTCATTCACCTGATTTCTCACAGCGTGCTTGGAAGCCTTTTGGGCAATCCCGAACTTGTTTCGGGGTAAGCGAAGCAATCCCGAACTCGTTTCGGGGCTGTGTTCTCGGCAAAACACGCCCTTCTTGTCCCTTTTCTCACTTCACCCTCCGCCATCCGGCGGAGTTCAAGCATCCGCCCTTCGGCGGAGCTCAAGCGTCAGCGTTATTTTTTTGCGTACTGCTTATCAAATAAATATCAGTTATCAAAATAGATCATACGAGCAGCGCTCATAGAGGACCTGAATTCGAATAATATTCGGAGATTCAGGTTTTAAGAAATAACGCGCTTGTAGTGCTCGTACTGATAGAGAATCTTTTTCACGTAAGTAAAGGGTTCCTGTCCGCGGCAATACCCGTGTTTTACCAGATCTGATTCGTAGTACTCAATTTGCGATTTGAGCAAAATACACTCCGCCACATTATTTTCCCAAACTTGCGGATTGTACCCGAGGCTTATGGCCAGATTTACCGCATCCATTACGTGTCCCAGGCCTACATTGTACGATGCCAGTATAAACTTGAGCCGCTCTTCGGGGTCGTAAATTCTATTTTGCCAGTAATCTTCCAACCAACTGATGTATAAAATGGCGGCTCTGATATGCTCTTCGGGCGGCGAAGTACTATCAATTCCGTATTGTGCGGCTGTTTCGGGCATAAACTGCATCAATCCAAAGGCTCCGGCCCACGATTTAGCATCTACCCTAAACTTGCTCTCCTGATACATTTGTGCAGCGAGAAGGCGCCAGTCCCAATCGATGATTTTGCTGTACTCTTTTAACAGTTCGTCGTAATCGGAAATGCGGTTCCCTTTTAAAGACGAGTACTGCCCGTTAAAATTCTCCCATTTCTCCTTCGAAGCTCTAAAGTACTTGTTGTAGATGTATGCGTGTACCGCTTTCTTGCGGTCTTCTTCAAACCATTTATTTACGGCTTTGATTAAGCCCGAGCTGTTTTTTCGCATGGCCCAGCCAATTTGTTGGGGAAAGCTGAGCTGCACGGAAATGTCGAGATCGGGGTAGTAGGTCGCGTTTAGTTTGGCGACATTATCATCGGCAACGGTAAATGGAATTTCGCCATCGGCTACTTTTTTAATCAATTTTTCTGTACCGATATATCCGGGAACGCTCACGATGTCGATATCCCCGCCAATTTCGTTTTGAAGACTTTTCAATCTGCTAAAGAAAGCCGAAGACTTATTGACGTAAACTTTTTTTCCGATAAGTTCAATCGGGCTCACCACGGTTTGTTCGTTGATTTCCGGGTAGCTCATATTTCGCCAGTTCTCCGGGCGTTTTTGAACCAGTACCTGCCGGGTAAAGTTGTAAGGCTCGCTAAATCGGGCGTGTTTCAGCCGGTCTTGCGTAATGGTCAAATTACAGGCAATGATATCGCCTTCGCCCTTATTTAAGAGGGTAAACATCGAGTTTACATCGGGAATGATTTTTATTTCCAGCTCTACGCCTATGCTTTGTGTAAACCGTTTTAGGAGTTCGTATTCGTAGCCCATGGCCTGGCCGCGGTACACAAAATACGAAGTGGAACTATTCAGTGTAAGCGCAACGAGTTTGCCGCGCTCCACGATTTTGTCAATGTCAAAATCTACCGGAGAAGGCTGTATAAGGCTGGTTGTATCGATTTTAGCCCTTTCCTTGGAGTCTGCAAACGCAACAATATCACCAAAATTGACGCGCATTCGGCCTTCCAAATATCGCAGTCCATAAGGTGAATAAACCAAATGAACTCTCGCCCGGTAACCCTGACACCCCAAAAATGGGTGATGACCCAGATAACGGTAAATACGTATTACGTGTATGAATTGAAGTTTTCTCATCTCCCTTTTGTCTTGCTAAAAAGTAAATAATAGTTTACTTTTGAGTTCTAGTTGAAAAGTAAACGGAATGAAATGTTCCAAGCTCTATAATCACGAAAAAAAGAAAAAATTATATAGGATTACCCGTTTAGACCGCAAGTTTAAAAAAGGATTTTCAGGACAGTAGCGTTTGATTTACGCAGGTATTTGGACTCTGCCGGATAGCGGAGTTCAAGCGTCGGCACTATTTTTTTTGGTTTTTTATAGTATTAATTTACGCAGAGTGCGCAGAGAAAAAGGACAACCAAAGCTCAAATTGATGAGTTCGCTGAGGATCGCAAGCGATCAGTGAGAACAAGCATCAACGTTTCTCTCATTGATTTCTCACAGCGTGCTTGCACGCCTCAGTGTTCTCGCTAAAACACGCCCTTCTTGTCCCTTTTCTCACTTCACTCAGCGCTATTTTTTTTAATTATTTACGCAGATACTTGGACTCCGACGCATGGCGGAGCTCAAGCGTGAATGGTTTTTTATTACTTTTTATGCGGCCCAGATTTGGTTTTGCAGAGCACAGAGCCAAACACCAGAATTATCTTTTAAGATCTCATGCGTAAAAATTGATCAAAACTTTGTTCGCGATTTATATGGGTACCCCTATAATTATATTTCCGAATCACGGAAGTCAGGAAGTGGGTAAAGGATTGGAAAAGAAAATTCTCAAAGACGCTGGAATTCAATTATAAAATTATGGCCACGAAGAAAATAATAATGACTGTTGAGAAAACCGATACTGGTTTTTCTGCATATTCTAACGATTATGCCATTTTTACGACTGGAAAATCAATTCCTGAATTGATAAACAGCGCGTATGAAGCTACCGAATTCTATTTTGAAGAAGAGAATGTAAAAGTCGAACCGAATGACATTCGATTTGAAATTGACTTTAAACAGTTCTTCAAATATTATAAAGTCATAAACGCAAAATTCTTAGCTGAAAAAATTGGAATGAATCCTACTTTGCTTTCTCAATATGTCTCTGGAACAAAAAAACCATCACCCAAACAAACTGAAAAAATATTAAGCGGAATTCATCAAATCGGACAAGAACTATCTGGAATTAATTTGCTGCAAACTGCATAACAGGAACTTGGAAGCGCTGGGTACAACACCCATATAGCTTAGAAAGTGTGTTTTTAGTGAACAAACCAGTATTTACTATCGGTTTAACAATCAGTACATTGAAGTGATCAGTTTTAGGGTCAATCAGAAAGACCCAGGTAAGTAAAAAGCTTAGCCCCACCGCACCCGCCGGGCATACGTCCTGCCTTCGAAAGATGCTATAAATTTTCACATTCCAATTTACCCATATTTCGAAAATGCTAAAATAGCGCTTTCGTCAATGAGTCAATGAGTCGTTGTAAGTTGGAATGCACGATGAAGGAAAGTCACCATTCCCTCCGAATAAAACCAACCAGTTCGGGAAAGAAACCCTGGAAGTGCGCGTACATTTCTTCGTAGTGTTTTTTTAGCGGGGGTATTGCATTTTCCATATTCGATTCAAACTTGGCGCGGCGCGATAAACCCGTCAGCGCCCGGTTTATCCCCTCAGTTGTGCGGTAGTGGTAGAGCCAGTTTTGGGCGCTCATATAGTATAGCGTTCGCTCGGCTTTGGCGTTGAGGTATTTTCGATTGCGTTCCAGGGTTTGGTACACGTGGTTGGAAAAATCAAATAGGGGTATTTCGCTGTGCGCTTTCCAGTTGGCAGCCAGAAAGTGATCGTAATACACGTCCTGAACCACTGCTGCGTATTTTCCAAAGTAGGGGTAGAGGCATTTTCGCGTTTCGAGCACCAGGTGGTGGCCATCGGTAAAGGTGTCGATGTCGCGGTGTATGGCAACTCCTTTTAAAATGGATTCGGGCAGGGAGCTGCCCTGACTTCCCCTCAGCGTATCGGCGATGAAGTTGCCCACCATTATGGGCTCTTTTCCAAAAGATAAATATTGATGGGCCAGGAAATTCAACGTTTCAAATGGTTTATTTGCCGTTGGTGTAAATCAACGAAAAAAATGACTGAATCAAACTATATTCGCATCTATGACTGATGAGAAAGCAATTTATTGGCTCACCCAGATTGTGGGCTGGTTCTTGTTTACGCTTTTGATACTTTTTCAGAATTACCTGAAGAGCCAGATAGACGTCGGCTTACTGGCCTTCCTGATCGTAAATTTTGCCGTGGGATTGGGCCTTTCGCACTTAATGCGCCACATCATTATTCAATTTGATATGCTGCGCATGAGGCTCCACCAGGTTTTACCGCGTATTCTTTTGCTTTCATTTTCCACCGCGCTCACCGCTGCAATTTTAGTGGGGTCCATTTCAGACCTGTTCTTCTCGGGGTCTAAGCCTATTTTGGTTTACCCGTTCACCCTGCTGCTTGAGCTTTTGGTGCCCTTTTCGGTGATCTTTCTGATTTGGATCATTCTTTATTTCGCCACCATTTACCTGAAAAACTACGAGAAGGAAGAGATCAAAAACCTGCGCCTTCAGGCATCGATGAACGAAGTAGAACTCGGGAACCTGCGCTCTCAGCTCAATCCCCATTTTATTTTTAATGCCATGAATACCAAGCGGTTAGAATACCGGTTTGATGTCCCCGAAGAGCTCTACGGGCTTCAAATTCCGCCTATGTTGCTCCAAACCCTTGTTGAAAATGCGGTGAAACACGGCATCAGCTCCCTACCTTCCGGCGGATACATCAACATCAGGGCCAGTAAGCCAGCCGCCGATTATATTCTTATCAAAATTGCCAACTCGGGCAAATACGATCCGCTGGCGCGCAGAAGCGAAGAGAGCACCGGAATCGGATTGACCAATTCGCGTAGAAGGTTGCAGCTTCTCTTTGGAAAGCGTGCTGTAATTTCTATCTACAACGCGGGAAATGAAGTAATTTGCGAAGTAAAAATGCCCACTAAACCCAAACCAGATCTCGATTATGAAGACACTGATTATTGACGACGAGCGGCTCGCCCGCCAGGAACTCAAAAACCTGCTGGGAAGCTACGAAGAGATTGAGGTAATTGGCGAATGTGCCAACGCCGACGAAGCCCGTGAGGCCATCGAAAAAGAAAAGCCGGATCTCATTTTTTTGGATATCCAAATGCCCGGAGAAACGGGGTTTGACTTGCTGGAAACCCTGAGTTTCGTTCCGAAAGTAGTTTTCGTAACTGCTTACGACGAGTATGCCCTGAAGGCTTTTAAGGTAAACGCACTCGATTACGTTTTGAAGCCGGTAGAAGACGAGCGACTGGCTGAAGCCATTCAAAAAGTTCTCGGCGAAACCAAATCGAAAAACACTCCACCCGGAGAAACCGAGAACGATGAGATGCTCGGACTCGACGATCAGATTTTTCTGAAAGATGGCGATAAATGCTGGTTTGTTACCCTCCGCGATATCCGGGTATTTGAAAGTGAAGGCAACTACGTTCGCGTATTTTTCGAAAACAACAAGCCGCTGATCTTAAAAAGCCTGAACAACCTCGAAAAGCGCCTTGACGAGAGGCACTTTTTTAGGATAAACCGAAAGTTCATTGTCAACCTCAAAGAAATTACGCATATCGAGCCCTGGTTTAATGGAGGCTTACAGGTTAAGCTTAAAAATGGAGAAACGCTTGAAGTATCCCGGCGGCAATCTGCCAAATTCAAAGAATTATTGAGTTTGTAGCGAAAGCGCCAAAATTCAATCTTGTGTTCTATTAATTTAATGGGGTTTTATGGTTAATTGGTAGAAAAACACTTGACACTTCGCCGAAAAAAGTGAACCTTGCTTACTGCTATTGAGTAGTATGAACAAAGAGCGTAAGATTATGGAACCTTTAACCAGATCTGCAACCAAGGTAACACCACAGGTTATTTTGAATCCGGCAGCACAAAAATTCGTTATTTCGGGAAGATGTTTTCCCGAGAATGCTGAATTGTTTTTCAGACCTATATTGAATTGGTTGGACAATTTCACCAAAACGGCTAAAGGCCCCGGTGTGGAGTTTGTCTTCAAGTTCGATTTTTTCAATATCGCTTCATCCAAAAGAATACTCCTTATTTTTTACAAGTTGATGGAGCTTCAAAGTCGAGGCATTCAGGTTCGGGTAAAGTGGTATTACGACGAAGAGGATATCGATATGCTCGAAATTGGTGAAGACTACGCCGTAATGGTAGATCAGCTTTCCTTTTCCTTTATCCCACAGTCAAAAGCGGATATTATTCGCAACCGCAAACTGCAGCGCACGGGGTAATATTTCGACTTTACGCACATTCGTATAACTAAATCTTATCTCCAATGTTAATTATCAGGTTATCGAGATGGAGATTTGGAGCGCTGCTCTTAGACGATCTATCATATAACTTAACCGCTCTGATTTACGCAGATACCAGGACTCCGCCGCATGGCGGAGGAACTCTGAGAAAATGGACAACCAAAGCTCAAATTATGAGTTCACAGGATCGCAAGCGATCAGTGAGACACCCGCCGACATTTCTCTTTACAAGTTCTCATAGCGTGCTTGAAAGCCTTTTGCGCAACCCCGGACTTGTTTCGGGGTAAGCGAAGCAATCCCGAACTCTTTTCGGGGTAAGCGAAGCAATCCCGGACTTGCTCCGGGGCTCACTTCACCCTCCGCCCTCCGGCGGAGTTCAAGCATCCGCCCTTCGGCGGAGCTCAAGCGTCAGCGCTTTTTTTTAGATTATTTACACAGATACTTGCTCTCCGCCGGATGGCAAACGGAGTTCGATTATTCTTCAGATTCGGGTTTACAGCCATTCTTCTTTTCTCACATTTCGGTTATCTTTGCCCATTGATTTTACGCAATGCGCATAGTTAAAGACATTCCACATCCGAGGTTTAAAATTACTGTCTACTCCTGGAACAATAAATACATCATCAAAATTGAAGATGCCCATTTGGAGCAATCGTATAAAATTGATGAACACCAGGTAGAAGGGCTCGCTGATATTGAAAGAATGGTGAGCACGCCTTTTTTACTGAAAGTGCTGAAGCGCTTTTCGGAGATGGGCGAAGATTTTTCGGAGGCCTGGAAGTTTCGCTATGTCGAAAACAAAGATGAAAAATGAAAATCCAAAAAACGCTTATTGGTTCTGTTTTGCTCGCCGCACTGACCATGACATCGTGCGACCGCCCGCAAAACGAAGGCACTTCTGAAACGGCTCCCACCGATACCCTTGAAGCAGAGCCCGAGCCGCAGGCATTATCGATTGCATTTATCTACGGCGACACTATCAATAAGAAATATAATTTTTTAATAGACGCACAAAGCGAGCTCGATGCAGAAGAAAAGCGTATTCAGGAACGCGTTCAGCGGAAGCTTCAACGCGCTGAAAAGCGCGCTCAGGAACTCAACGAGCAGGCGCCTACAATGACGCAGGCGCAAATGCAGGAAGCTCAGCTCGAATTGCAAAATCTGGATATGGAGCTCCAGCAGTTTCAGGAAAAACTCGCATCAGATTTTAGAAAAAGAGAGCGGGAATTGCAGACGGAATACCTCTCCAGGGTAAATGAGTATTTGGACGAATACAACGCCGATGGCACTTACGACTTTGTGCTAAACTTCCAATCCGGCGGAAACCTTATTTGGGCAAAAGAAACCCACGACGTTACTGAGGATGTGCTCAAAGGCCTAAACGAAAAATACGACGAAGAACTTAGAGCTGATAAAGCGGAAAAATCCACCCCCTGATGCGCCATATCGCCGAAGAGAAAAGAAAGGAAAATATCGTTGAATACCTGCTCTTTATGTGGCAGATGGAAGATTTGCTGCGCAGTGTAGGGCTGGATGCAGATAAATTGAAGGACACCGTTCTTGCCGATATTGAAGATGAAAAACTCAAGAAAACCAACGAGCTGTGGTTTTCGAAACTGGCGAAGGAAATGGATGAGCAGTCCCTATCGGTGAGTGGCCACCTGGAAGAGACGATGGAGATTCTCAACGAACTTCAGGTTCTGGAGCAAACGCTGCTTACCGTTTTAAACGACGAAGTTTTTAAGGACATCTATTCATCTACCAAGCCTCTGCTCAACGAGTTTAAGCAAAAGACCGACCGCATACCCAAGAGCGATGTGGAAGCGGCACTCACCGCAATGTACGGCATGCTTACGCTCAAGCTGGCCCAAAAAGAAATCAGCCCGGAAACCCAGGCTGCATTTCAAAAATTCAGAAAATACTTAAGTGCGCTGGCCAGGGCTTACCGGGAGATGAAGGAGGGGAGCCTGCCCATGAACAACTAGTTGGTGGCTGTCCATAAAGTCCGATAGCTGCGTTACACTTGATTTAAAAACCCTCCGACGGTGGGTCAGTCACCCCGACGCATGTCGGGGCTCCCTGCCTAAAGAGCCGGCAGGCAGGCTTGATTTTTAATTACTCAAGTATTGTAAGCTATCAGCGGTTTTCGTGAGCCCCGGAGCAAGTCCGGGGTCGGTTCGTCGTGCGCCCTGCCTACCATGCCTTCGGCAGGTAAACCGGCAGGCAGGCTTGCTAATGAACTCTCTGGTTCAGCCACTTGACTCTAAGGATAGACTCTAAACGGACTATAGGCGACAAGGGTAATTCTATTGTTGATGTGGCTGTATCAAAGGTTCAGTTACCGTTACCTAAGATCATCGGTGCATTCAGAATGAGAAGAATAATGCGGTAGGAGTTTAGTTGTTAAGGGATCGTAAAAAAGTTTGAGATCCCTCGCTACACTCGGGATGACAAGCATCCATTTTAACGTGTGGTGGCTGGAAGGGAAATGCGGCGCAGCCGCATTTCCCTTCCAGCCACCACCTACCCTCCCAACTTAAACTGTCATCCCGAGCGGAGCGAGGGATCTTTTGAATAGTCCCTTAAACAGAAATCCTAGCCCTTGTACTTCTTTTGTAAACCCGCCTCGGCGGGCAGGCTTGGTTTACGCCCTTCGGTTGTGAGATCGCTTCGCTAGTTCCAAAAGTTCGTGTGCCCTGCCTATCATGCCGACGGCAGTTTAACCTACCAGGCAGGCTTGCCTCCCGGAGGCAGGCTCGCCATCGAACTTTACGAATCAGCCACTTGATAGTATTGAAAGACTAGAGTTATTTCATATAGCGAAAATCTTCACCATTCTTAAGATTCACGAGTACTTCGTAAATCAGTTTTATCACATTCTCGGTGTCTTCCTTGTGTGTCATTTCTACCGTAGTGTGCATGTAGCGCAATGGCAGGGAAATAAGCGCCGAGGCCACACCCTTTCCGCTGTAGGCGAATGCGTCGGTGTCGGTACCGGTACTGCGGCTGGCCGCTGCGCGCTGAAATGGAATCTTATTTTTTTCAGCTACCGTTATAATTTTCTTCAAAAGATTGTTTTGCACGGCCGGTCCGTAAGTTAAAACCGGGCCTTTTCCACCGTGAAAGTCGCCCTGCTCAATTTTGTCGATCATCGGTGTTTGGGTGTCGTGGCAAACATCGGTTACGATGGCTACATCCGGCTCCAATGTGCGGCTGATCATTTCGGCGCCGCGGAGTCCAACTTCTTCCTGCACGGCATTTACGATGTAGAGCGTAAACGGAAGTTCTTTCTTGTTTTCCTTGAGCATGCGCGCTACTTCGGCGATCATAAATCCGCCCATGCGGTTGTCAAGGGCTCTTCCCACGAAATACTTTTTGTTTAAAAGCATGTATTCGTCTTCGAAGGTTGCCACACAGCCTACATGAACCCCCATTTTCTCAACTTCTTCTTTGGAACCTGCTCCGCAATCGAGAAAAATGTTTTTCATACTCGGCGCTTCCTCCTTACCGGCTGCCGGGTTTCGGGTGTGGATGGCAGGCCAGCCAAATACCGCTCTTACGGGGCCTTTATCGGTGTGGATGATGACGCGTTTACTCGGGGCGATCATGTGGTCGCTACCGCCATTTCTGCGCAGGTAGATAAATCCCTTATCGGTGATGTAGTGCACAAACCAACTGATTTCATCGGCGTGAGCCTCGATGGCTACTTTGTATTTTTTGCCGGGGTTTATCACGGCTGCCACCGATCCGTACATGTCGGTTTGGTAATCGTCGATGTAGGGCTTCAAATAATCCAACCACATCTTTTGGCCCGGGGTTTCAAAACCCGTAGGCGCGGCGTTATTTAAATATCTTTCCAGGAAATCGAGCGATTTCTTGTTTAAAATTGACTTAGTGGGCATAAAATCTTGTTTTGCCGCAAAAGTAAGTTTTTCAACCTAAGGACTTTCAAAAAAGCTATAAGAGATATCAATGAGCGCAGATAATGCGTGTAATTTTAGGAAAAACTGTGATATGCATTTTAATTTGAAAGCAGCGTTGGGTATTTTATCGTTTCTAGCCAGTGTCTATTCATTGGCTCAAACGGATAGCGCCGGCGTAAAGCTCGACACCGATACGGTGATAAGCATTGCCGCCGATACCTTGAGCAGCGATTTACAAGAAGGTGGCCTGTCGGTAGAAGCACTGGCCGCCTACAACGCCGGACTGAAATCGTATCAGGGAGCAGAACTCGATTCCGCCATTGTCCAGTTTTCGCGCGCGCTAAACCTGGAAGATCATTTCCCCAAGGCGCGGTTTAATCGCGCTGCGGCTTACATGCAAAAACGCAGTTACACCGAGGCGATTGCCGATCTGGACGTGTACATTCAAAAAACCGACACGGCGGGAGAAGCTTATTTTTTTAGAGCACGGGCTTACGATTTTCTCGAAAATCACGATGAAGCCATTGCGGCTTATGGGGAAGCCATCACCAACGGCACTCACCTGGAAGAATCGCACAACCGAAAAGCGGAGCTACACTATATGCGGGGCGAATACAGCGAAGCTGAAAAAAATTATTCGGGGGCGATCGCCGCAAATCCCAAAAACGCCAATGCCCACCACGATCGGGGAAGTTGCAGAAGACTTCTCGAAGATTATTCCAATGCCATTATCGATTACAACAACGCCATTCAAATGAATCCGCGCCTGGTATCGGCCTACATCAACCTGGGCTCGGTATACCGAATCCGCGAAGATCTGAGCCGGGCGCTTACGGAATACAATCAAGCGGTAAGGCTGGAAGCCGATAATATTCTCGCTTTAAACAACCGAGGGTACACCCATTTTCTACTCGGAAACTACGAAGCTGCCGTAGCCGACTTTAAAAAAGTGGTTGCGCTGGATCCGTCATACGCCTACGCGCACAACAATATGGCCGGAGCGCTTATAAAGCAGAAAAAATACAAAGAAGCGGTATCTACTGCCGACCGGGCGATAGATTTAGACCCGGAATACGGTTATGCCTACCTGAACCGGGGAATTGCGAAGGAAATGATCAGAGATATTCCCGGAGCCTGCGCCGATTGGGAAAAAGCCCGTCAGCTCGGGATAAAAAATGCCGCCGAATACCAAAGTGGACCCTGCCAATACTAAAGCTATGAGAGAGATTGTTCTATGCCTATTAACTTTTGTCGCTGCATTGCAAATTAGCGCACAAAAGAGTGTTCCTTTTGAGAAGTCGGCGTTTCCAAACGACAAAGAAGGATTGAAATTGGCAGTTAAGAATTTAAAGGAAGGCGATAAAATATTCGACCGGGAAAATACGGCCTACTACAATTTGGCCATCCCTTTTTACGAAGATGCTTATGCATTTAACCCGAATAACGCAGAACTCAACTATCGACTGGGTCTTTGCTATTTATACTCACCCGTTAAAGGGCGATGTCTCGACTATTTCAAGAAGGCTTTGGAACTCGATCCGAAGATTGACCCGGTAAATATCAATTACCTGATTGCTCGGGGCTATCACCTAAATGAAAACTGGGAACGGGCGAAACAATACTACGAGAACCAGATTGCCGCGATGAAAATGGGTTCCGCAACTGAAGAGCAGTTTGAAAAGATGGACAAATTTATCCGCGAAGTGAAAAACGGCAAGGCGCTGGCCGAAAAACCCGAGCGGGTGTGGATTGACAACCTCGGCGAAAGCATCAACTCGGCAGCTCCGGAATACGCCCCGTTGATATCGACCGACGAAAGCCTGCTCATTATCACAGCGCGCAGACCAAATAGCACCGGAGGGTATACAGATGAAGTGGACAACATGCCTTACGAAGATTTGTATTTCAGCCGAAACGTGGAAGGCGAATGGACGCCGCTCGCCAATATGGGCGAATTGGTTAATTCTTCGGGACACGATGCCAGCAGTGGGTTGGCGCCGGATGGTTCGGTGCTCTTTGTTTTTCGGGGAACCAATAGCGGTGGTGGCGACGTTTTCGTTTCTTACAACGATCCGGAAGGATGGTCGAAGCCCAGAGAATTGGGCAAGTACATCAATACGAGTTACCACGAATCTGCCGTGGCGCTCTCGTACGATAAAAGTGAGCTGTATTTTGTAAGTGAGAAACCCGGTGGACAGGGCGGGAAAGATATCTATGTTTCCAACTGGAATGAAGAAAGAGAAGAGTGGGGGGAGAGCACCAACCTTGGCCCCGTGGTAAATTCACCCTTCGATGAAGATGGGGTGTTTATTCACCCCGACGGAAAAACGCTTTACTTTTCATCGAAGGGACACAACACGATGGGCGGAAACGACATTTTCTACTCCGAGCGGGTGAACGGGGCGTGGACTACCCCCGTTAACATCGGC
>JAIVHP010000328.1 GCA_020201045.1 Flavobacteriales bacterium | reverse complement strand
CTGCATCTCTTTCCGGGTTTGATAGACGATCAGGTTCATTTCCGCGAACCCGGATTGACCCATAAGGCGGAGATAAAAACCGAAAGCAGGGCTGCGGTAGCCGGCGGAATAACCAGTTTTATGGAAATGCCCAATACCGTTCCCAATACCCTGACTCAAGATTTGCTCGAAGAAAAATACCAGAGAGCCGCTGAGGTTAGCCCGGCAAACTACTCGTTTTTTATGGGAGCTTCGAACGATAACCTCGACCAGGTTCTTCGCACAGACCCAAAGCGGGTTTGCGGGGTGAAAGTTTTTATGGGTTCTTCTACGGGAAATATGCTCGTAGATGATACCAAAACCCTGGAAGGAATTTTTAAGGAAAGTCCTACCATCATTGCAACGCACTGCGAAGATGAAGAGACGATTAGAAAAAACACGGCCGAATACCAGAAAAAGTTTGGAGAGGATATTCCCTTTAAAGCCCACCCGCTTATACGCGATGCCGAAGCCTGCTACAAGAGCAGTTCAAAGGCCATAGAGCTGGCCACAAAGCACAATGCGCGTCTCCACGTTTTACATATTTCTACCGAGCGCGAAGTCCAACTTTTTTCCGCGTCTGAACCGCTTGGAGAGAAGCGAATTACCGCCGAGGCTTGCATTCACCACCTTTGGTTTAGCGATGCCGACTACGACGAAAAACAGAGCTTTATCAAGTGGAACCCTGCGGTGAAAACGGCGCTCGACAGAACCGGCGTCAGGCAAGGGGTGATAAATGGACATATCGATGTAATCGCCACAGACCACGCCCCACATTCACTCGAAGAAAAGAAGAACAAATATCTAAAAGCTCCATCGGGCGGGCCGCTGGTGCAGCATTCCCTTCCCGCTCTTCTCGATCTTTACCACCAAGGTGTTTTTACCCTTGAGATGATCGCCCAAAAAGCGAGTCACAATGTGGCCGAGCTCTTTGAAATATCAAACCGCGGCTACATTCGCGAAGGGTACGCGGCAGATCTGGTTTTGGTGAATTTAAATTCGCCGTGGAAGGTTACCCGCGAAAACATTATGTTTAAATGCGGTTGGAGTCCCTTTGAAGGACACGAATTTAAATCGGAGGTGATGTACACTTTCGTGAATGGGCAAAAAGTATACGCCGATGGTAAAGTGAATGAAGACATCAGAGGCGAAAGACTCAAATTTAACCGCTGATGAGAGTTGGGATTTTAGCACTGGTTTTTTTCCTGATGGCCTGTGGCGAAGATAAGCCCGAGAAACCCGAAGGAATCATGTCGTCAGATGAATTCACAGCGCTGATGATAGATGTTCAGTTGATCGAGGGAATTCGAGCGCAGCGAATAGAAGTTTCGGAAAACAAGGGTCAGGCCGAAGCTTTTCTATACGCGGATGTCCTGGACAAACACGGTATTTCGCGGGAAGAGTTTGAAAAAATATTCGCGTACTACATGGAAAACCCAAGAAGCATGGAATTGATTTACGAACAGGTTTTGGATAGCCTGAATAAGTTAGATTCAGATATTAAGCAGGAGTTTACCCGGGAGATGAAAGAAGAGGCAGATAGCCTCCAGCAAATCAAAGATAAAAGGCGCGATAGTTTGAAAGCGATTGACGAACGGAAGTGAACTTTATCTCCAACTCTTCCACGGCGCGCGAATTGTCAAACTGCTTTTGGGCAAAAGCACTATCTACCGTTTCGGAAGTTACACCAGATGGTTTACCGGTCGCGGCAGATTTTACCGATTCTATCCAGCGATAGACTTCCAGCATCCAGCGCGAAGCTTTAATGCTGGGTTTCTTATTCCCGAATACTTCCGCGGCAGTATCGAGCAATTCCCTGTATGTTAGGTTCTCCGCATTCAAAATAAATCGCCGGTTCTCTACGCTGCTTCCCATTAGTTTTAAGCAAGCCTTGCTCACATCGGCTACATCTACCAATCCCGTTTTTCCGGTGGGGGAAAAAGAAATTCCCTTTCTCAAAAGTGCCATCATAGCCCCGCTGCTCTGATGGGGTTTTGATGGCCCCAGAATGATTCCCGGGTTAACGATTACCGCGGGCATCCCTTCGGCAGTAGCTCTCCAAACTTCGCGCTCAGCCAGGTATTTACTAAAGCCGTAATTGGAGTTGTTCTTGCTCTTTTTCCAGGTGGTATTTTCATCTGCGGGTAAAGACTTTCCTTTGGTTCCCAATGCGGCTACAGAGCTCAAGTGGCAAAACTTTTCAACTCCGGTTTCCAGGCAGATGTTTACCAGATTTTGGGTTGCCCGGAAATTGGTAGCCATCAATTTGTCTTTATCTGATTTTCGATAAGAAACCAGCGCAGCCGTATGGAATACTTTGCTTACGCCTTCCAGGTGTTCTCGAATATTGTAGAGGTCTTCGAAGTCGATATCCACCCATTCTATCCGATCGAAGAAGGCATCTCCATCTTTTTCGCTGTAAAACCGAAAAACCTTTCTGGAAAAATCGATGTCGCTCGTCGGGCGTTTGGTAGCCCTCACCCGATGCCCTTCGCGTATTAAATCAAAAATCAAACGGGTTCCAACAATACCCGTACCACCGGTGACCAATATCATAGCACAAAATAAGCTATAATGAATGAAACCCCTTTCAATAAATTAAACCGATTGAAGTCTTTGTTTTTTCTAAATTAGTGGCTGAAAGTCTACCAATTACAACATCAATGATAGAAATGCGCAACCGCGCGGTAATCGAAAATATTCTGCCTGCCATAAATGGGGGCGATTTTGCGATTAAGCGCACCATTGGCGAAAGCGTAAATATTGAAGCAGATATTTTTGCCGATGGGCACGATCTGGTAAATGCCAGACTCTTCCATAAACACGCAAAATCAAAACGTTGGAAACACACGCCGTTTGAGTTTTTGGTAAACGACAGATGGAAATGTCGTTTTACCCCCGAAAAAATTGGCCGCACCGAATATTATGTGGAAGCGTGGGTAGATTACGCCTTAAACTGGCAGTACGAACTCGGCCGAAAGGTAAAAGATGGTCAGCATGTGGATGTGGAGTTGCTGGATGGAGTACAATATCTGGATGCCATTAAACCCAAATCGGAAACGGAGAAAAAGCTACTGGCCAAGTGCAAGAAGGCATTTCGGTCTAAAACGGCATACGAAGATGCATTAAAACTGGCGCAAAGCGAACCGCTCAAGGAGCTTTTTAAAAAGTATCCCTACCAGACATTTACCACCAAAAGCCAAACTTTTTCGGTTTGGGTAGATCGATCTCGCGCGGGGTTTAGCGCCTGGTATGAGTTTTTTCCGCGAAGCGCCGGAGACGACAAGTCTGCACATGGCACTTTTAAAGATGCCCAATCGAGGTTGCCCTATATTTCTGAATTGGGTTTCGACGTAATTTATTTCCCGCCCATCCACCCCATTGGCAAAAAGCACCGCAAGGGAAAAAACAATGCAGCGACAGCCAGCGGCAGCGATGTGGGTTCTCCGTGGGCAATAGGTTCTGTTTTTGGCGGGCATAAATCCATTCATCCCGAGCTCGGAAGCATGGAAGAGTTCCGGGACTTTATTGCCGAAGCAAAAAAATACGGCATCGAAATGGCGATGGATTTCGCCATTCAATGCGCCCCAGACCACCCCTACGTGAAAGAGCACCCGCAGTGGTTTAAGTGGCGCCCAGACGGAACGGTCCAGTACGCAGAAAATCCCCCAAAAAAATACCAGGATATACTTCCCATCAATTTTGAGTGCGAGGATTGGGAAAATCTCTGGAATGAACTTTTGGGAATTGTAATGTTTTGGATTGAGCAGGGCGTGAAGATTTTTCGGGTCGATAATCCGCACACGAAACCCTATCGCTTCTGGAATTGGCTTATTGATTCCGTTTGCGAAAAATACCCCGAAACTATTTTCCTGGCCGAAGCATTCACACGGCCCAAGGTGATGAACAGGTTGGCGAAAATCGGTTTTACGCAGAGCTATACTTATTTTACCTGGCGAACCAATAAAGCGGAACTATCGCAGTACATCCGCGAGCTGAATTCAGATCCTATGCGTCAGTTTTTCAGACCAAATTTTTGGCCCAACACCCCTGATATTTTGCCATACGAGCTTCAGCAGCCAAACGAAGCTGCCTACCTCACCAGATTTTTTCTCGCCGCAACACTGAGCTCCAATTACGGGATGTACGGTCCGGTTTACGAAAACATGGTCTCAAACGGGGTCCCCGGAAAGGAAGAGTACTGGAATTCGGAGAAATACCAACTGGAGAATCATCCGTGGAAAATAGAAAACAAACTTCAGCAGGTCATTAAGCTCGTAAATCAAATTAGAAATGAACACAAAGCTTTTCAAGTCACTGTCAATACCCTGCTTTGCGCGATAGAAAATGAGCACATCTTGGCCTATTATAAGTCCGACGAAGAATCTCGCGATCACATGCTCTGTGTGGTAAATATGGATTCTTATTACAAGCAGAGCGGTTGGGTACAGGTGCCGCTCGGGAAAATGGGGCTGGCTGCAGATGAAGAGTACACGGTAAAAGATCTCATAACACAGGCATCGTACACCTGGACCGGCGAATGGAATTTCGTTGAGCTAAATCCGCACGGCTTGCCTTTTCATTGTTTTCAGATATTAATCTAAAGTATGGACGTAGCAAAACTGCATATTGATCGGTCTTTGGAAGATTTTTTCGCGGGAGCCGGGGAGGAGATGAGAAATTTTGAAGCGGAGATTCTACCGGTTTTTTTGCGGAAAATGCGCTGGTTTCACGCCAAGTCGTCAAATATTAAACTGTTTAACCTCCAGTATGCCATGCCGATGGAGCTATCGGGCGGGAGCGAAACAGTTATTCTCCTGGTAGAGATTGTTTTTGAAACGTCAAATACAGAGACCTATTTTTTACCCGTAACCCTTGCCGAAAAGCCCGAAGACGACAATAGCGTAATTTGCGAAGTAAACCGCCGTGGAGATTTTGCCGGATACCTGGTAGATGCGCTCTACACGGAACCTTTTCGCTCTGGAATATTTGAATACATCACACAATCGCGTAAGCTCAAACTCAGTACCGGCTTTTTGCAGTTTAAAATGGGAAAGGCGCTTCGCGAACTGGCACCCGGAAGGGCACCCAATTCGGAAGTGCTTAGGCTCGAACAGAGCAATTCCACATTGGTATACGGCGGTAATTTCTACCTGAAGATTTATCGGAAAATGTTTCGCGATAACAACCCCGATGTGGAAATGACGCGATTTTTATCGGAGAAATCGCCGTTTAATAACTCGCCGCGTTTTGCGGGAAGTATTGAGTGGACGCCAAACGACAAATACAGCGTGTCTATTGGGCTGATGCAAGAAAAGGTAGAGAATGACGGCGAAGCCTGGAACGATGCACTCCTGGAGATAGAAGGTTTTTTCCGTCGATTTGCCGAAAGTGAATACGAGATGGACGACTTGCCAAAGGTGGAGCTCTACAAGCCGCTGCCGCTGGAAAAAGTACCGCCAATTTTCAAAGAACTCGCCGGCAGTTCTATGCTCGAAAAAGTTAAAAAACTGGCCATCAGAACCGCCGAGATGCACATTGCTTTGTTTCACGATCGGGTAGATCGAAACTTTACTCCCGAATCGTTTAGCAGCGATTACAGTGTTTGGCTTCTAAACCGGGTAATGTACATGCTCGATTGAAGAAATTAAAGACCGCATACTCGATTTTGACGATCAAAAGCTCAATTCGTGCAGAATCAGAATTCACGGCGATTACCACCTGGGGCAAATACTGCTCACTGGAAACGATTTTTGCATCCTCGACTTTGAAGGTGAGCCCGAAAGTACCATCCGCGACCGCAAGGTGAAACAACCGCCTATGAAAGACCTGGCGGGCTTGTTTAGGTCTTACCACTACGCTGTTTTCGCTACTGTATTTCAGCAAAACCATACCCAATTACCCCTTGATTTACTCACCGAAGCCGGTGGAAGGTATTACCGACTTATGGTTGGGCTAAGCCTTTATTACTACACCAAAACAGCTATGGATGGGGGCTTGAATATCGGTTACGCCAGCGAAATAGATTTTCTTCTTCGCTACCATATTTTTGAAAAGGCCATTTACGAACTCGGCTACGAACTGCACGCCCGGCCCGATTGGGTGCTTATTCCACTAAAGGGCATAATGCAAATCCTTAACAACGACTAATCATGAATTCAGAAAATGTATTGCCGCATAGTTTGCTCACGGAATTTGACATTTCTCTATTCGCTTCGGGCAGGCATTTTAAGCTCTACGAAAAGCTCGGCTCGCATGTAGTTGAGAAAGACGGCGCAAGCGGCACCTATTTTGCCGTTTGGGCGCCAAATGCCGCGTCGGTAGCAGTGATGGGCGATTTTAACGGATGGGACAAATCTTCTCACCCGCTCAATAGCAGGTGGGATAGCAGTGGAATCTGGGAGGGGTTTATTCCCGGTGTTGGCGATGGAACGGCCTATAAATACGCGGTAAAAACCAGTGGAAGCGGAGTGGTATTAGAAAAGGGCGATCCCTTTGCTAAAATGTGGGAAGTGCCGCCCGGCACCGCTTCTATTGTAAAAGAGTTTACCTATAAGTGGAAGGATTCAAAGTGGATGAAATCGCGGAAAAAGGCAAATGCGCTAGACGCACCTATGTCGGTATACGAAGTACATATGGGTTCTTGGAAGCGAAAATTCGACGAACAAAACCGCTCTCTAACCTACCGCGAACTGGCTGTAGAACTCGTGGATTATGTGGTGGAAATGGGTTTTACCCACGTGGAATTTATGCCCGTGATGGAACACCCCTTCTTCGGCTCATGGGGCTATCAGGTTACCGGCTATTTTGCTCCGAGCTCGAGGTATGGAACCCCCGATGATTTTGCATACCTCGTAGATCAATTTCACAAAAAAAATATCGGGGTTTACTTCGATTGGGTGCCCAGTCATTTTCCAGGCGATGCACACGGTTTATTCAGGTTCGACGGGACATCTCTCTACGAGCACGAAGACTACAGATTGGGATTTCACCCCGACTGGAATTCCTACATTTTTAACTACGGGCGAAATGAAGTGCGCTCGTTTTTAATAAGCAATGCACTGTTCTGGCTCGATCGGTTTCACGCCGACGGTTTGCGCGTAGACGCGGTGGCATCTATGCTCTACCTCGATTACAGCCGGAAGGAAGGAGAGTGGATACCCAATAAATTTGGCGGCAGAGAAAACCTCGAAGCCATCTCACTGCTCCGCGAAATGAATACCGCAGCCTACAGCGAATTCCCCGATATTCAAAACATAGCCGAAGAAAGCACTTCCTGGCCCATGGTTTCCAAGCCGGTAGATGCCGGTGGGCTTGGGTTTGGCCTCAAGTGGATGATGGGATGGATGAACGATGTACTGGAATATGTAAAACTCGATCCTATTTACCGGCGCTTCCATCAAAATCAGCTCACGTTCAGTCTCGCATACGCGTTTAGCGAAAATTTCATGCTTCCGCTTTCGCACGATGAAGTGGTGCACGGTAAAGGGTCTATCCTAAACAGAATGCCCGGCGACGAATGGCAAAAGTTTGCAAATGTGCGGGCATTGTACTGCTGGATGTACTTTCATCCCGGAGCCAAATTGCTCTTTATGGGCGATGAATTCGCACAGTACGCCGAGTGGAAACACGACGAAAGCCTCATGTGGAATTTGCTCAATTTTGATTTCCACAAAGGCGTTTCAGAGCTCGTTGTAGAATTGAATCGTTTTTACAAGGCGCAACCCGAACTCTACGAACTGGGCTATAGCGGCGAGGGCTTTGAGTGGATAGACTACAGCGATTCAGACAATTCGGTAATTTGCTTTTACCGGAAGGACAAAAAGGGAAATAAGGTGTTGATAGTGGGGAACTTTTCTCCCGCAGCTCACGATGTATACGATATTGGTGTAGATTCGCCGGGTGTGTACAAAGAGTTGTTCAATAGCGATTCAAAGCGTTTTGGCGGAAGCGGTTTTACAAATCAAAAAAACTGCAAGGCCGGGAAGAACAGTTTACACGGCAGGCCGTATACACTGAGTCTGCGCATTCCGCCATTGGGTTTCACAGCCCTGGTGAATGCCTGAAACAACAAGGATTTTTGAAAATGAGTAAATATATATGTGTCCACGGACACTTTTACCAGCCTCCGCGCGAGAATGCCTGGCTGGAGAAAATAGAATATCAGGATTCGGCAGCTCCTTATCACGACTGGAACGAAAGGATTACCAGGGAGTGCTATGGCCCCAACGGAGTTTCGCGCATAATGAGCGACG
Organism: Flavobacteriales bacterium; assembly: GCA_020201045.1. GTDB lineage: Bacteria > Bacteroidota > Bacteroidia > Flavobacteriales_D > Cryomorphaceae > JAIVHP01. The sequence continues at coordinate 2,457 of JAIVHP010000328.1, read as the reverse complement.
ACGGACGAATCGTTGACATCGTGAATAACTACTCGCGAATGAGTTTTAACTTCGGCCCGACCCTCTTGAGTTGGATGGAGCAGAATAGTCCAAAAACCTACCACCGTATTCTCGAAGCAGACCAGCGAAGTATGAAGCGATTTGGCGGGCACGGTTCCGCAATGGCACAGGTGTACAACCACATTATTATGCCATTGGCGAATCGAAGAGATAAAGAAACGCAGGTAATTTGGGGGCTCCGCGATTTTGAGAAACGCTTTGGCCGAAAGGCCGACGGAATGTGGCTCGCCGAAACGGCTGTGGATACCGAAACCCTGGAAGTACTCGCCGAACAAGGGTTGAAGTTTACCGTGCTGGCGCCCCGGCAGGCTAAACGGTATAAAAGGATTATCGATGGAAATTGGACGGACGGCGTGGATCCGAAAATCCCTTATTTATTGAAACTTCCTTCGGGCAAAACCATCCATCTCTTTTTTTATGATGGAGAGCGATCGCAAGCGGTTGCATTTAAAGGATTACTAAAAGACGGGAAAGAGTTTGCCAATTATTTGGTAGACGGTTTTGACAACCGCAAAGAGAATCAGCTCATGCACATTGCCACGGATGGAGAGAGCTACGGCCACCACCATCGAAACGGCGATATGGCACTGGCGTATTGCATTCGGTATATCGAAGACAACAACCTGGCCACGGTAACAAACTACGCGCAGTATTTGGAAATGAATCCGCCGGAACACGAGGTGGAAATTCACGACAATTCTTCGTGGAGCTGTGTGCACGGTGTTGAACGCTGGCGTTCTGATTGCGGATGCAATTCTGGTGGTCGTCCCGGATGGGATCAGCAATGGAGAGCCCCGCTTCGGAACAGCCTGGACTGGCTGCGCGGTAATCTGGAAAAAATCTTCGAAAGAGAAATTTCCACTTTTGATGTCGATCCCTGGGAAGTGCGGAATGCCTACATCGACGTAATTCTGGAGCGCAATTCAAAAACGGTGAATAAATTTTTGCGAACACATTTTGGTTCCCTTTCCGCCGAAAGGCGAACCCATGTAATGCGGATTTTGGAAATGCAGCGGCAGGAAATGCTCATGTACACCAGTTGTGGATGGTTTTTCGACGAGATATCCGGAATTGAAACAGTGCAAATTTTGCAGTACGCCTGCAGGGCCATTCAGCTTGCCGAGAGCGAAACGGATGCTTCACTCGAAGGTGAATTCCTGGAAAGACTATCCAAAGCCCCATCAAACTTTTCCGGGTTTGAAAACGGAGCAGATGTATTTCAGTCCTACGTTTTGCCCAGCCAGCTTACCCTTACGCAAATAGGGATGCATTTTGCCGTGGCATCTCTCTACGCCGAAAACCCCGATGAAATCGTCGTCTTTAATTACGGGGCAAAATCGTCGGCATTTAAACGGATTGTTCAGGGAAATCAAAGACTTGTTTTGGGAAGAACCCATGTCAATTCCAAAGTTACCCTGAGCGATAAAGAATTTAGCTTCGTTGTGCTTTACCTGGGGCAGCACCACCTTATCGGGAAAGCTTTTTCGGGAATTCCGCTCGAAGAGTACAACGGTTTTGCCGACCGGGTGATTCGCGCATTTCAGGACTCCAACCTCTCCGAAGTGCTGGAGCAATTCAAAACCTATCCCGAACAGCGAAGTTTTTCGTTTTTCGATATGTTTAAGGACGAGCAAATTAAATTGCTTAATGGCATTTTAGAATACGGGGTAGAACTGGCGGCAAGTTCTTACAAAAAGATCAACGACCGCAATTACAACCTTCTCAATGTAATGCGGGCCAAACACCTCGATCCGCCTAAGATTTTGGTGAAGAACCTCGAAATGGTGGTGAATAATGATTTGGCAAAGCTTTTTAGCAACGGCAATTCCAGGATTGATATTCCGGAGCTCGTGCGCGTAGTGGAAGAAGTGGAGAAATGGGACTTTTTATTAGATAGTGCTCAACTGGACTTTACCTGTTCTAAAAAGCTGGATTCCATGCTCGCCGATATCGGCGACTTTTCGAATGGAAACGGAGAAGGGGCAAAGCAATTGGTTGTGAATATTCACCAGGCTCTAAAGCTACTAGCCAGAGTGGGTGTATACCCCGAACTAAACGACATTCAGAATACTGTTTTTCGGCAAATTATGCGGCTTCCCAACAATGTGCAAGGCGATACGCGTAAAGAGCTCTACGATTTTGCCGCCTACATAAATCTGGACGTGAGTAAAATTCCGAGGCAAAAAGTTACGGCGTAAAAAAAGTCCGCTGACTGGAAGCGGACTTTCAAACCTATCATATAACTAAATCGCTAACTGATTTACGCAGAGAACTCTGAGAAAATGGACAACCAAAGCTCAAATTATGAGTTCACGGAGGATCGCGAGCGATCAGTGAGAAACCCGACGACATTTCTCTTTGCAGGTTCTCACAGCGTGCTTGCACGCCTCAGTGTTC
>JAIVHP010000259.1:7248-24610 GCA_020201045.1 Flavobacteriales bacterium | reverse complement strand
AGCCATCCCCGATTCGTAAGCCAGGCCCGGCGTACTCAAAAAGGTGATGGCGCTGACCTGTGTAGCCATTACAGATAGCCCAATTGTGCCCCATTTTAGCTGGTTATCTCCGAGAAAATAACTCTGAATATTTTTGCTTTTCAGGGTTTTTAAAACCCCAAAGGCCACGATAAACACCAGCGTGCCAATCATTACCGCGTAATCGAGATTGCTCATGCCGTAAAGATTGAGAATGCATACATAAACAGGCTAAATGCAAGCAGCCAAGCCAATACTATGATGTAGACTTTTTTCCAGTTCAGATCCTTGAGTTCGGGTTCTTCCGAGGGTTCACTCTGCTCCATTTTTTTGTCCTATTGCAATGATATTCGAGAGTAGTTTGTAAGCTCCAGGCACCCCGGCGGGCAACTCGCGGAAGAAAGATATACCCGTGTATACAAAATGCCCTTTTCCGTGCTGGGCTACAATTAATCCGCCATTTCTCGGAGGCTCTTCCGGATCGTTCCATGAAATAACAGGCTCAAAAGCAGCATCCCAGTCGGCGGCGAAATACAACCCCCTTTCCTGCACCCAGTTGTCGAAATCGATGGGCGATAATTTATTGGGAAAGTTTAAGACTGTGTGGTTTGGGTTTAAAAATCGCGCTTCGGCATTTTCATTTGTCACGCGCTCCCGCGTAATTTCAAACGGGTAAGGCCCTATTTTATCCGTTTTTAAACCTCGTGAAGTGTTGTATTGAACAATCCACGTACCGCCCTGCTCTACGTATCTATTTAAGATATCATTGGCATATCCCAGTTCATCTCGCGTATTGAAAGCGCGGATTCCCGTAATGATGGTCTGGAATTGTTTTAAATCGTTAAGTGATTTAAGGTTGTTCTCGCTGAGAATAGTGACGTCGTATCCTGCGGCTCCGAGGTATTTAGCTACATCATCACCCGGCCCTTCTATGTATCCAATTTTTTTTATTCCGCCTCGTTTTAGCGGAACCGGTACCAGACTTAGTTCTGCTTCGCGTATTATGACCTGTTTTGGGATATGACGGTAGTCTATTTCCTGTACTTCGTAAGCCACGGCATCGTCAGACTGATTGCGAATTTTAAATTTTGCCTTCCCATTAATGGCCTTCTCATCTCTGCTTACTCCAAATGAAACCAAAACATCGCCACCGCCGGGAATCGAAAGGGCCACTTTTTCTGGATTCGACTTCCAACCATTGGGCAAGAAGAGCTCAACTTCTCCTTCGAAATCACCTCCGTAATTTGAGATGGTGGCGTTTACGTCCTTTTCGTTTTTATCCGGTGCAATTAAAACTTTCTCATCAAAAGTGAAGCTGAGATTCGGTACGATGTAAAACGGATTGAAAATCACTGCATCTGCGGGATCTACTTCCTTGTGCTTTACCGGAATCTGAGCGGATATTTCAATATTATCGCGCTTGAATTTCAGGCTACACAATAGTGCGGGTTCATTTTCGGGTTTACCCAATAACGTATATTCCGAAACGGAATACAGCGCATCGTAAGGTTCGTTTAGCCAGTATGGATTGCTCAAGGCTGCATCTGCCGGAATGGCAAATTCTATTTCTTCGGAAAAAAGAGCGTTGCCTACAACTGTTTGTTTTGTATCAAATTGCAGCGACCCACAATCAACCGCTTCAAGTTCCAGTGGAAAATCGGATGTATTCACGATATCCAACCTTGCAAGAATTTTCTCTCCCGGAGTAGAAAAGCCGACCTTCGAATTGAGTTCCATATCTAAACCGATACAGTCGAGAATGAGCTGGTCGAGTTCACTTTTCTTATATTCCAGTAAATCGCTTTTCGGAAGTTTATTCAAACGCTGTTTCAGTTCTAATAAATCTGGGGCTGAAAGAGATGGGTTTCTAAAGTTGAAATTATTTTTGATTTCATCAATATCATCGGCGATATCGGGTGCATTTAACCTTCTCCAATCGATTTCAATACCAGCTAGAATCCCCGAATCCGGGTCTGCTTTATTGCCTTTTACGTACTGCAAGTACTCTACCTGATCGCCGTATTGAAAATCGGTTCCGAACCCCTGACTCCGATGCTGACTCCTACTCATCGCAGCGATCTGGCTGTATGAAATGCCCAAAAGTGGATTGATGGATCCGACATTTACAGTGATGTAGTCGTCAGAGTCTTTTGCTTTTTGAGCTAAATCTTTATTCCACCACGTACTGCTGTTAAAATAGAGTCTTTTAGGTTGCCAGGGCTCCACATATTCGAGTTGCTCCGGAAAGGCTTTTGGGTCTGCGGCCAAATCAAAAGCTTCTTCGGCAATAATAGCGCTTGCCTGGTGGTGTCCGTGCCCTGCGTAATTGGTGGGTGGGAACCTCGTTACAATTACATCTGGTCGGAACTTGCGAATTACCCAAACAGCATCTGACAGTACAGCATCTTCTCCCCATTTTTTAAAACTCTCCTCGGCAGATTTTGAATATCCAAAGTCTACTGCTCTCGTGAAAAATTGTTCGCCGCCATCAATCGATCTCGCTTTGAGTAATTCCTGTGTTCTGAGAATCCCGATGGCATCTCCAATCTCGGTTCCAATAAGGTTTTGGCCACCGTCGCCTCTGGTGAGTGAAAGGTAAGCCACCCGGGAGTGGAGGTGATTTTCGAAATAGGATATGAGCTTTGTGTTTTCATCGTCGGGATGAGCGGCCAAATAGAGAATAGTTGACGTATTCTCAAATTTTTCGAGTTGGTGAAAAAGCTCCGACGAAGTCTCTGTTGAAGGGAATTGAGCATATCCCGTAAAATAGAAAACAGCTGCAAGAGCTGTAAATAATGATCTCATGTAACATTGCCTTTACCGGCAAATATAACGAGAAGATATTTGAAAAAAGTTAAGAGGGATTTACGTCCTTCGAACAAGCTTTAAGAACTAACTCTTCAGCCATTTTGGTTTGAAGAAAGCGGATTTGCTTTTGAGATAATCCGGGCTTCTCTTCGGATGGTGAGGTAATTCTAAAGTCAGAAAAATCTGTTTTTTTGAGTTGGGTGTTGAAAGACTCTACCGTAACAAAAAAAGATGTAGTGTTTTGGCTGTTCTTTCGCTCAACCCGAAACCGCTCAATCATCAAATTGAGTGAAGCGTTGGATTTTAAGTCTTTAATAGAGTTTTGTTCGATGGGGCCAAAACTTCCGTTTTCCTTCTCCACTTTCATCACAGTCTTCGTTAGAACATCTTTTGTGCTTTTACCGTCGCAATCTTCCTCCATTTTCACATATTCGTAACACGGATCCCGGAAAACTTTTAGCGTGTCTAAGGGCGACTTGTTGTCATTGTCGTCCAGGTTGAGGTTGTTATTTGTCTCGCTCAATTCGGCGGATTGCTTTTCGGAATTTGTGAATCCACTGAGCGCCAAAGCTCCGGCCGCTGAAATCAGACAAGTGGTCAAGGTAAAAAATACGATATGATTTAGATGCTTTTTCACGATGTTAATATACCTACAAATATAGTTTTAGGTTATGAATATTAGACGAACGGCAAATAGCCTTGATAAACACTCCATTGTTAAACGACGAAAGGTTAGAAAACGTATGCTTATTTTCGATTGTATTCAAATATTTCGAACGCGTAGGCGTGTTTTTCATCTTTTGGGTGTGTAGACAATTTTTGCTTATCCCAGTTTTCTTCATCAAACTCCGGAAAAAATGCATCGGCATCAAACTTTCCATGAACTTTGGTGAGGAACATCGTATCTATCAAATTTCGTTCCAAAGCCAGGTTGTAAATTTCGCTTCCGCCGATTACGAATACTTCCTTTTCGGAATGGCAAGATTTTAAGGCATCTTCAATGTTGTTGAAGGTTTGTGCTCCTTCTGCTGTGTAGCTGATGTTTCGAGTGAGTACGATATTTTTTCGGTTCGGAAGCGGACGAAATTTATGGGGAATAGATTCGTAATTTTTTCTTCCCATAATTACCGTGTGCCCTTTTGTCATCCGCGTAAAAAATTTCATGTCTTCCGGAAGATGCCACAACAAATCATTGTCTTTCCCAATGGCATTGTTTTCTGCAATTGCCGCAATAATCGAAACTCTCATGTTTTTACACGGCTACAGGAGCCTTAATTAGTGGATGTGGATCGTAATTTACGAGCTCAAAATCTTCGAATTTAAAGCCGAATATATCTTTAATGTCCTGGTTTATTTTCATCTCGGGAAGATTTTTGGGGTCTCTGGTCAGCTGTTCTTTCACCTGATCGAAGTGATTGTGGTAGATATGCGCATCGCCAAAAGTGTGAACAAATTTACCCGGCTTCAAATTGCAAACCTGAGCCATCATCATGGTGAGCAAAGCATACGAGGCAATATTGAAGGGTACCCCTAAAAAGAAATCGGCACTTCGCTGGTAGAGTTGGCAACTGAGTTTGTTTTCGGCCACGTAAAATTGAAAGAGCGTATGGCAGGGTGGGAGTGCCATTTCATCTACAAACTCCGGATTCCAGGCGCTCACAATGTGTCGGCGGCTGTAGGGGTTAGTTTTAATGGCTTCAACTACTTTGGCAATTTGATCGATATGGCCATTCTTGGAAGTTGGCCAGCTTCTCCATTGGTATCCGTACACCGGACCTAAATCGCCGTTTTCATCTGCCCACTCGTCCCAAATTCGCACTTTGTTTTCTTTGAGATACCCAATATTGGTATCTCCCTGTAAAAACCATAGGAGTTCGTGGATGATGCTTTTTAGGTGTACCTTTTTTGTGGTAATCAGTGGAAATCCATCATTGAGGTCGAACTTCATTTGGTGACCAAAAATGCTGCGTATTCCCGTTCCGGTGCGATCGGGCTTGTCCACACCATTTTCCATGATGTTTTTTAGGGCGTCCAGATATGCTTTCATATAAATGTGTGTATGCTTCTACAAAGCTAAAAACCCTTAACGGATTTCTGAACGTTGTTAACAAGAAAGGAAATTTTGAAATTTACCCGATCAAGAATCCTTTTTTAGCTTTTTGATTTCATCTCTTAGCCTCGAAGCTTTTTCGTAATCTTCTTTTTGGAGGGCAGTTTCCAGTTCGTTTTCCAGTTTTTCGATAGATTTCTTACCGGAAGGTTCGCTCTTGGGAACGCTTTCCATGCTGATGTCCTGCACGGTAGATTCTTCTTCGGCGTCTTCGTCTATAATGATGCCCGCCGAACCCAGAATGAAATCGTGGGTAAATATGGGTTTTTCACATCGCAACGCCAGTGCCACTGCATCGCTCGAGCGCGCATCAATTTCCAGGCTTTTTCCGTTTTGTTTGCAAATGATTTTCGCAAAAAATATTCCCTCCACGAGATTGTAGATAATCACCTCTTCGAGTTCTATTCCGAAATCGTCCAAAAAGCTTTTAAACAAATCGTGCGTAAGCGGCCTGCTGGGTGTCATTTTTTCCAAAGGAATAGCTATAGCCTGCGCCTCTGCTCCCCCAATTATTATAGGCAACCTCCTGTTTCCCTTCGCTTCTTTGAGAATCAGTGCATAAGCGCCAGTCTGAGTCTGACTATAAGATAATCCAACTACTTTGAGAGCTATTTTTTCCATGCAAAAATTTGAACGAGGCGATTTCTTACAAAAGTAGCCTCGTTCTTAAGGATTTCAAAATGAGACAAAGAATTGATTATCTACAAGGTACGAAAATCTAACTAATCTGCGGTTTTGAATTTCTTCACGGCATCGGTTAATCGCGGCAAAACTTCAAAGGCATCGCCAACTACACCGTAGTCTGCGGCTTTAAAAAATGGCGCTTCCGGATCGGTGTTTATCACCACAATAACTTTGCTACCGTTTACTCCTGCCAAATGCTGAATTGCGCCAGATATTCCGGCTGCGATGTAAAGGTTTGGCCTGATGGCAATACCTGTTTGCCCAACGTGTTCGTGGTGCGGGCGCCAGCCAATGTCTGCAACTGGCCTGGAGCATGCTGTGGCAGCTCCGAGCGCGCCTGCAAGTTCTTCTACAATTCCCCAGTTATCCGGTCCTTTTAGCCCTCTACCGGCCGAAACTACGAGCTCTGCCTCGGGAAGGGGAATTCCTTCACCGCCTTCAACAATCTTATCTTTGAGTGTTATTTTAGATTCAGCTACGCCGTTTTCAAAGGTCTCAACAGATGCCGTTTCATCTGAAGTTTCAGCCTTAAAGCTGTTTGGAAGCAAAGCGATAATTTTTATTTCCGTTTTAATGGAATATTTCGCAAAAGCCTTACCCGAAAAAACGTTTTTGGTAACGACAAAGTTGTCACCGTCAATTTCTGGAACGTCGATAGCTCCCGGAACCAGCCCGGCCTTCAGCCGCGCAGATAATCTGGGTGCAACGCTCTTTCCAACAACGTCGAATGCGAAAACTACGATTTTGGCACCTTCTGCTTCTACAGCTTGCTGGGCCAGATCGGTGAGCGACTGATCATTCGCTACTTTTATATTTTTGTTGACCAATACCTTTTTGGCGCCGTAATTTCCGAGCTTTTCAAGGTCGCCTTCAGATGCATCTCCGTAAGTAACTGCGGTTACGGTTCCCGATGTTTTTTCGGCGATCAGCTTGCCGTAGTATACCGCTTCGTAAGCAGCTTTGGCAATCTTTCCTTCGTGTGTCTCTACAAATACTAATACTGACATAATAAATCTCTTTCTGTTGTTTAAATTACTTTGGCTTCGTTGTGCAGGAGCTCTACCAACTCATCCATGTTTTCGGGATCAATGAGCTTCACATCTCCCTTTTCTGGCGGCAAGCTGTAGCTCACCACTTCTGTAAGCATTTCAGCTTCTGCTGGCTCAACAACTTCAAGGGGTTTGCTCCTCGCAGCCATTATTCCACGCATATTTGGTATGCGTTGCTCTGCCATTCCTTTGGCACAGCTTATTACCATCGGTAATTCTCCTTCTACTACTTCTTCTCCACCGGCAGCATCGCGATTAAGGGTTGCTGTGCTTCCGTTTAACTCCAACTTGCTCGCCACCGAAACAAAAGGCATGTCGAGTAATTCAGCAACCATAGATCCAACTTGAGATCCGTTGTAATTAATGGTTTCCTTACCGAGCATAATCAATTCAAATCCTTTGTCTTTGGCGAAATTGGCTATTTGTTGTGCCGTAAAAAATGCGTCGCCAGCGTGGGCGTTTACCCTTACCGCCTTATCTGCGCCTATTGCGAGTGCTTTTCTGATTATGGGATCGTGATCGGCTTCGCCAACAGTTATAGTGGTTACTTCTCCGCCGTCTTTTTCTTTTATTTCCAGGGCTCTCACCAGTGCATACCATTCGTCGTAAGGGTTTACGATAAACTGCACTTTGTCTTCATCGAATTTTGTGTTGTTTTCAGTAAAGGAGATTTTGGTGGTGGTGTCCGGTGCTTTACTGATGCATACTAAAATATTCATATGTGGGTTTATTTCTTATTAAGATTCTTCGCCAAAAGTACGGTTTCGAATCGAATCGAGACCAACTCAAACAGATTTCAAAGGTATGCATGCATAACATTTTGACCAAAAAAGAGTTCAAAAATTTGGAAAAGTGTCTTAATCGGACTTTAGCTGATGTAAAACATCGCATCATATACATTAATTCCTAATTTTGTCGCCCTTACATATTTTGATTATGAGAGAAATTCAATTTAGAGATGCGGTTAAGGAAGCAATGAGCGAAGAAATGCGCAGAGATGAGCGCGTTTTCCTCATGGGCGAAGAAGTAGCCGAATACAATGGAGCATATAAAGCGAGCAAGGGGATGCTCGACGAATTTGGCTCCCGCCGGGTAATAGACACGCCAATTAGCGAACTGGGATTCTCGGGTATTGCTGTAGGCGCTGCAATGAATGGTTTGCGGCCCATCGTGGAGTTTATGACCTGGAATTTTGCCATTCTCGCTGCCGATCAGATAATTAATTGCGCGGCAAAAATGCTTCAAATGAGCGGTGGCCAATATGGTGCACCCATGGTATTCCGCGGACCGAATGGTCCTGCAGGTCAATTGGCAGCTACTCACTCGCAGAGTTTCGAAAGCATGTATGCGCATGTGCCGGGTCTAAAGGTGATAACCCCATCAAATCCCGCCGATGCAAAAGGCCTTTTAAAAGCGGCTATTCGCGACGACGATCCCGTATTGTTTATGGAATCTGAAAAAATGTACGGCGAAAAGGGTGAAGTTCCGGAAGATGAAGTGGTAATCCCAATTGGAGTTGCCGACGTGAAGCGCGAAGGAACCGATGTAACGATTGTTTCTTTCGGTAAAATCATGAAGGTGGCACTCGAAGCCGCCGCTGAGTTGAAAAAAGAAGGCGTGAGTGCCGAGGTGATCGATCTTCGCACCATCCGTCCCCTCGATATCGATACCATCATTAAGAGCTTAAAGAAGACGAATAGACTTGTGGTTGTTGAAGAAAGCTGGCCTGTTGCGTCTATTTCTTCTGAAATATCCCATGTTGTTCAGCGCCTTGCCTTCGATTATTTGGATGCTCCGGTGCAACGCGTAACGATGGCAGATACACCTTTTGCTTTTGCTGTTCCGCTTATTGAAGAATCCTTGCCCAATGTGAGCAGGGTAGTAAAAGCCGTAAAAGAAGTGAGCTATATCGAAAAATAGAACCCGTCTTTTGCCCTTATTTTACGGTGAATGATCTTAATACCGGGAAAATAGAGAGAAAAGTCTATTTTTGCCGCCAAAATTCAATTAGATAAAACGCTACTTTCATGACTAACTTATTATATCTGGTACCACTGATGGCCATCGTGGGGCTTATCGTGATGGCATTCAAAGCATCTTGGGTAAATAAACAAGATGCGGGAGATGAAAAAATGAGCGGCCTTGCAAAGCACATCCGCGAAGGAGCGCTTGCATTTCTCTCTGCCGAATACCGCGTTCTCGCAATTTTTGTGGTTGTAGCCGGAATTCTTCTCGGGGTAATTTCCTTTTTAGTTCCCCACTCGCATTGGTTTATTGTGGTGGCTTTTGTTTTTGGTGCGGTATTCAGTGCCGTGGCCGGAAACGTTGGGATGCGCATTGCTACAGCTGCAAACGTAAGAACCACTCAGGCTGCCAGAACGAGTTTGAAACAGGCACTCAAGGTTTCATTTAATGGTGGAACGGTTATGGGGCTGGGAGTAGCCGGATTAGCTGTTTTCGGTCTTAGCGTTTTCTTTATCATCCTTTTCGGATGGTTTATGGGAGGCGAATGGACTGCCAATGGATACGAAGACATGACCATGGTGCTCGAAGCACTGGCCGGCTTCTCTTTGGGAGCAGAATCTATTGCGCTCTTTGCAAGGGTAGGTGGCGGTATTTATACCAAAGCTGCAGATGTAGGTGCCGACCTCGTTGGTAAAGTAGAAGCGGGTATTCCCGAAGACGATCCGCGTAACCCCGCCACCATTGCCGATAATGTAGGCGATAACGTTGGAGATGTTGCTGGAATGGGTGCAGACCTTTTCGGTTCATACGTTGCCACTGTTTTGGCCGCCATGGTATTGGGGAACTACGTGATTCGAGATATGATGGAATCGCAAAACATCACCATTCTGGATGATGGATTTGGCGGCATAGGCCCTATCCTCGTGCCTTTACTTATTGCAGGGCTCGGAATTCTATTTAGCATTGCAGGTACCTGGTTCATAAAAATAAAGAACGAGAACTCAAAAGAGCCGCAAGTTCAGGGTGCACTTAACCGCGGAAACTGGGGATCGATTATTCTCACAGGTATTGCTTCTTACTTTGTTATCGACCTTATCCTTCCCGATACCCTTCAAATGGATTTCTTTGGCGAAGGCAGAAAAGACATAGAATCTATTCGCGTTTTCGGTTCGGTTTTGGTCGGACTTTTAGTGGGAGCGGCAATCTCTTATTTCACGGAGTATTACACTGGTCTCGGCAAAAAGCCGGTTCTAGGAATTGTACAGAAGTCGAGCACGGGCCACGCCACGAATGTTATTGCCGGCTTGGCAACGGGTATGATCTCAACTTTTGCACCGATTATTTTATTTGCCGGCGCCATTTGGGGCGCATACAGCCTTGCAGGTTTCTACGGTGTTGCTATTGCCGCATCGGCAATGATGGCCACTACCGCAATGCAGCTCGCCATCGACGCATTCGGTCCTATTGCAGATAATGCCGGTGGGATTGCCGAAATGAGCGGTTTGCCAAAAGAAGTTCGGGAACGAACAGATATTTTAGACTCCGTTGGAAATACTACTGCCGCCACTGGTAAAGGATTTGCCATTGCGTCGGCAGCACTTACAGCTCTGGCGCTTTTTGCCGCTTATGTTACATTTACGGGTATTGATGGTATCAATATTTTTAAAGCCGATGTATTGGCTGCGCTCTTTATCGGGGCAATGATTCCCGTCGTATTCTCGGCCCTGGCCATGAATTCAGTTGGTAAGGCAGCCATGGAGATGGTAAAGGAAGTGAGACGGCAATTCAAAGAAATTCCAGGTATCATGGAAGGAACCGGAAAGCCCGAATATGCAAAATGCGTTGATATTTCTACCAAGGCGGCAATTCGCGAAATGATGCTTCCCGGAGCGATTACGATTATTACACCGATTATCGTTGGTTTTGTGATGGGTATGGAACCTCTTGGAGCATATATGGCCGGTGTTACCGTTTCGGGTGTGCTTTGGGCCATCTTCCAAAACAATGCGGGTGGAGCCTGGGACAATGCCAAGAAATCTTTTGAAGCCGGAGTAATGATTGATGGTGAAATGACCTTTAAAGGATCTGAAGCCCATAAGGCAGCCGTTACCGGCGATACAGTCGGTGATCCTTTTAAAGATACATCCGGTCCATCGATGAATATTCTGATTAAACTTACCTGTTTGGTAGGTTTGGTGATCGCTCCACTCCTCGCTCAATTCTGGGGTGCGGAAGTACACGGCAGCGCCGAGAATTCTAACGTACTTATGGAGGTAGAAGGCGCCGATGAAGATGCGCCACTGCTTAACGGTACTTATCAGGTGTCTCCTGAGAATTCGAGTTTTAAATGGGTGGCTAAGAAGGTTACCGGGCAGCACGACGGTGAAGTGGAAGTAGATGGAAAATTTATTCTTGAAGAAAATATCGTTCAGAAAGGTAAGTTTAACGTGAAGATGAAATCTATTAATGTATTGGATATCGAAGATCCCGAGAGCAACGAAAAACTTACAGCACACCTAAAGAGCCCGGATTTTTTCGACGTTGAAAACTTCCCGAATGCACAAATCCAAATGCTTACTGCTACCGAAGACGGAAACGGCAATATTGCTTTTACCGGAACGATGCAGCTAAAGGGGATTACCAAAGAGATTCAGGGCATTTACAGCGTTAATAAACGCGGCGATCGAATTACGCTTATTGGAGCCTTTGACTTCGACAGATCGAAATACGATATTCGCTACCGATCGGCATCATTCTTCGACGACCTCGGAGATAAAATGATTTATGACGATGTGACCATTGGTTTCGAAATTGAGCTTGTGTAGCGAAGAGAACAACATTATAAAAAAGGGCGATTCAATTGAATCGCCCTTTTTAGTTTTAATCAAATGTGTCTTTCTACCCTTCGAATAATCCGTGAATTTCGCCTTCGATGGCATTGATAATTTTTCCGAGGTCTTCGGAGTTTTCGTGGAAGGCATTATGGTCGATGTCGATAACGAGTAGCTTGCCCTTGTCGTATGTTGAAATCCAGGCTTCGTAGCGCTCGTTGAGCCGTTTCAGGTAATCGAGCCGAATAGCTTCTTCGTATTCTCTTCCCCTCTTTTGGATATTGTTTACCAGCGACGGAACGCTCGCCCGGAGATATATCATTAGGTCTGGCGCCTGAATGAATTTCTCCATGGAGTTGAACAGCGAAAAGTAGTTTTCGAAATCCCTTGTCGTCATCAAGCCCATACTGTGCAAGTTTGGAGCAAAAATGTAGGCGTCTTCGTAAATGGTTCTATCCTGAATTACACTCTTCTTGTTTTGCCGAATATCTATGATTTGATTGAATCGGCTATTGAGAAAGTATATCTGAAGGTTAAAAGACCACCGTTGCATATCGTCGTAAAAATCCATCAAATACGGATTTTCGTCGATATCTTCATAGTGGCATTCCCACTTGTAGTGCTTACCTAATAATTCAGTTAATGTCGTTTTTCCGGAACCTATATTTCCGGCTACAGCAATGTGCATAATCTTTTGTGTGTCGGCCAAAAATACAAATATTGGCCTATCTCAACCCATGTTTATGGATTTGAATTTTTAAGTACCAGAATTCCCTCATCCGTAAGGAGTGCAACCCTGTTTTTTTGAATGTACGCCGCCCTGCAGGGAACGGGGATGGAGATTTCTTCTGTTTTAAAAAGTAAGGTGTTGTACATTAGTAGTTTGCCATCTTTGCAATACGCGATTTCGTTCTCAAAAACCTGAAAAGTATCGATGTTTTTTAGGGGTATTGTCTTTAAATAAGTGCCGTAAATATCAAAGACCATGATTCCCGAACTCGGATTATTAATGTAAAGCCGATTCCCAAACTCTGTCATTGCAACGGGGTCTAGCTCTATTCCGAGCACCTGGGCAAGATTTCCGGTTCGACTAATGGGTCTGAAGTTCTCATTAAACCTGGAAACGGAAAAATTCATTCCATCGTAAAACCAGAAGTGGTTTTGAACGGAATTCGTTGCCAGTGTGGCCAGTGAAATGCCGTAGTCGAGCATGTTTTTTCTACCCCGGTTATTGCTGAGGGTATTGTCTAGTATTACCACATAGTTGAGGTCGGGGTACGTAAGCAGCGGGCGCATGGGATAGGTGACGTCAATGGTATTGATATCTCCTATCTGTTTATCGCTGTATCTGAATTGCAGCTCGCCATCAGAATTGTATTTAAACAATTCACTGCCCTTCACTCTGTAGAGGTTAAATAAATTGTCGAAAGCGATAAAGTCTGCCGAATCCTTAATGCGGTAAACTTCCTTCCACTGAGCGTATGCCGGTGCAGCAGTGCAAAGCAAAAGGAATGCGATGAATGCCCTAATCATGATCTTACCATTTCTATATCCCTGGAAATTTCTTCTACCAAATCGCGGTTATTAGATAAACGCGGCACTTTGTGCTGGCCTCCGAGTTTGCCTTTTTTCCGCAGCCAGTTGTAAAACGTATTTTTTGGCACAGATTGTACAATCGGCATGCGGAGGGTGAGATCGCCAGTGCGCTTTGCTTCGTAGTCGCTGTTTTGCTGCTTCAAAGCATCGTCGAATGTTTCTATGAAGGATTCTAGATTTGCGGGTTCGCGCTCAAACTCAATGAGCCACTCGTGGGCGCCCTGAGCCTTTCCGCTCATGTAAACCGGTGCTGCAGTAAAATCAGTTATGGTGCATTTGCATTTTTCACAGGCAATGGTCAATGCTTTTTCCGCATTGTCTATAATCAGCTCTTCGCCAAATGCATTGATAAAATGTTTTGTTCTTCCGGTCACTTTAATCCGGAAGGGATATTTGGAAGTAAATGAAACGGTATCTCCAATTCTGTAGCGCCAGAGCCCTGCATTGGTAGAAATAGCGATTTCGTAGTTTTTTCCAACTTCCACATCCGAGAGCGAAATGGTTTTTGGCTGTTCCAAATGGCTTTGATCAACGGGGATGAACTCGTAAAAAATTCCGTAATCCAGCATGAGGAGCATATCATCGCCGTCAGAGCGATCCTGAATCCCGAAAAACCCTTCACTCGCATTGTAGTTTTCGTAATAATGCATATCCCGATTGCCAATAATTTGTTGGTATTGTCTGCGGTAAGGGGTGAAGTTTACCCCTCCGTGCATGTATAATTCTAAGTTTGGCCACACTTCTGCTATGGTGTCCTTGCCCGTGAGCTCGAGTATCCGGTGCATCAATACGAGTGTCCAGGATGGTACACCGGCTATATTCGTAACGTCCTGGCCCTTTACCGACTGGGCCATACGCTCTATCTTCTCCTCCCATTTATCCATCAATGCGATTTCCCGGTCGGGTATGCGCTTAAATTCAACCCAAAGCGGTAGGTTGTTTATAATAATGGCCGAAAGATCTCCGTAATACGAGTCTTTTCTCAAGGTGTTTATTTGGCTGCTTCCGCCGAGTACCAGCGATTTTCCGCCGTATACGTTATTTGTGGGGTGATTGTGATTGTAGATGGCGAGCAGATCTTTACCGCCTTTATAATGGCAGCCCTCCAAAGCTTCTTTACTTACGGGTATAAACTTGCTTTTATCGCTCGTGGTTCCCGAAGATTTTGCAAACCAGTTAATTTCTGTCGGCCAAATGATTCCCTGTTCGCCTTCTTTCAACCTTTCAACGATCGGCTTTAGGTCTTCGTAATTTTGCAAAGGCACTTTTTCTTTAAACGTAGATTGCGCTTTTGTATCGGCAAACCCGTGTTGTTTGCCAAATTGTGTTTGGGCTCCATGTGCAATAAGTTTTTCAAAAACTTCTTGCTGAACTTCCATCGGATATTTCATGAAGAGTTCGATTTGGTGAAATCTCTTCTTCATAAACCACGAAAATACTGAGTTAAGGGCCATATCTTTGTCGTAGAATATTCAAATTACTAAAATACAATTAAAGCAGCATGGAAAATACCGGCACCTTGCGTAAAATGATAGTAGAAGATGCGGAAACCATTCAATATTGGCTTAATTTAAATAAAGAAAAGTCTTTTTTCCTGAACGATTTAATTGGTTCTGAAGTAGAACTAACCTGGACGGGTCAAATCCACTGTATTAATTGTGGAAGATCGATAAAAAAAACCTACGGACAAGGGTTTTGCTATCCTTGTTTTATGGAATCTCCGCAGGCCGCGCCTTGTATTGTGAGGCCTGAACTTTGCGAAGCTCACCTTGGCAAGGGCAGAGATGTGGAGTGGGAAGAATCGCACCACAACCAACCGCATATGGTGTACCTGGCTCAAACCAGCGGAATTAAGGTGGGCGTTACGCGAAAAACCCAGGTGCCAACCCGGTGGATTGATCAGGGAGCCTGGCGTTGTATATTACTCGCCGAAACTCCCTATCGCCAGCTCGCCGGGAAAATAGAAGTGGAATTGAAGCAATACGTATCCGACAGAACAGATTGGCGAAAAATGCTCACCGATTCCAAAAGCGACGAAAACATAGAGACCCAGAGGGAAGAACTTCTGGACTACTTGCCCGATTCACTCGTGGAATACGCCATTGAGAAGGCAGATCTGTACGAGTTTAAATACCCGGTTCCGAAGTTTCCCACCAAAGTTCAAACGGTTAAGTTGGAAGAAGCGAAAACCATCAGAGATAAATTGACCGGGATCAGAGGGCAGTATTTGTACTTTAACAATGGAGATGTGGTGAATTTGCGGAAGTACAACGGCTACGAAGTCCGCTTTAGCGCATAAAAAAGCCCCCCGTGATGCACGGAGGGCTCTCAATCATATTCTATAAGGCGATTATTCGATCACCACGGTGTAAGGCAATCTTGCCTGAACACCGCTCATTCGCTGTACTTCCTGAATTTCTTTGTAGCTGTTGATCATTTGTGCATTGTCGCCAAAATTTCGCTTCAGCAATTGGAGCGAAACTTCTGCGTTGAGATCCTCCAATAATTTTTGGAAAGGATCTTTTCGCTTCGGTAGATCTCTCACGGTGTAATCTGTAATCTCCGCCAATTCGGCCGCTCGGGCAATGGCGTCTTCCAGTCCGCCCAATCTGTCTACGAGTTGAATATCCATGGCATTTACACCGCTCCATACACGTCCCTGTCCTATTTCGTCAACTTCTTCTTTTGTAATACTTCTGCCATCGCTTACGCGTTCGAGAAAAACATCGTAAATGCGGTCGACAGATTTTTGCAAAATGGCGTATTCGGCATCGGTTAGCGGCCGTGTTAATTCGCCAAAATCGGCAAATTTCCCAGTTTTAACTCCGTCGAAAGTCATGCCCAGTTTATTATTAAAAAAACCTTTCATATTGGGAAGGATTCCAAAAACCCCAATCGAACCGGTAATTGTATTGGGCATAGCGAATATTTCATCTGCATCTGCGGCGATATAGTACCCTCCAGAAGCTGCCACATCGCCCATAGAAACTACAAGGGGCTTCACTTCTTTGGCCAGCGAAGTTTCGCGCCAGATCACATCGCTTGCCAGCGCGCTTCCACCACCCGAGTTTACGCGCAATACAATGGCCTTTATCGCAGTGTCGCGGCGCGCATCTCTTATTGCCTTGGCAAATGTTTCGCTGCCAATTGCGTCATCGGCGCTTTCGCCACTGGCTATTGCGCCCGATGCATAAACCACCGCGATTTTGTCTTTTTTGTAGTCCAGTGAAAAGTCTCCATCTTTTTTCGGTTTGGGTGCCTTAATGTATTTACCCAGAGAAACTGATTTTAAATCGTCTTCTTCTTCGGTTTCTGTTTTAAACTTTAAGTGAGCGAGCACTTCGTCGTAGTATTTCGTTTTAGTGGCAAGGCCATTTGCTACGGCATCTTGCGCGTCTTGAATCTCGTAGCTGTCGGCCATAGCCTGAAGCTCGTTTACGCCAATTCCTCTCGATGCCGCAATTTGCGCGAGCATATTGCTCCAGATGCTTCCCATCCATTGTTCTGTTTGTGCGCGGTTTGCCTGGCTCATTTCGTCCAGGATAAACGGCTCCACAGCACTTTTAAACTTGTTGTTGCTTCCGCGGATAATTTGCGGTTCTATCTCCAGCTTCTCCATTGTTCCCTTCAGAAAGGCGATGTTGGTGTTCAACCCCCGGAAATCTAAGACCCCTTCCGGGTAGATAAATATTTCGTCGGAAACCGAAGCCAAGTAGTAGGCCTTTTGCGAATACACTTCCGAGTAGCTGATAATCCATTTCTCTGAGGATTTGAAATCCTGAAGTTTATTTCTTATTTCCTCCACCGTTCCCATTCCGGCGTTCAAGAAGGATATGTCCAGAAATATTCCGGTAATTTTGTCATCGTTTTTCGCCTTCTCGATGTTTTCCAGAATCTGATTAAGACCCACATTAGAAATGGTTTTGAACGGTCCGAAATCAAAATTGAACTGATCCTGGGGCCCGCGGTCTGTGATGGGCTGGTCTAGTGTAAGATGGAGTATGGTGTTGTCTTCAACCTTAGTTACCTTTCCCGATTGATCGAAATCGCTCATTGCGGTGGAAATAGCCCCGCCAATGAAAATGATTAGAATCACAAAGAGTAGTATTCCAGATATGATTGTTCCGGCAATGCTGGCCAAAACAAATTTTAAAAATTGCTTCATCAAATATTTTAATTTTGATCACAAAAATAGACTATCTCATTCAGATAGCTTAACTGAAATACACAGATGGCGAATCGGGGGGATTAATGGATAAAATGGATGGTGTGGAAACAACAGTAGTTTTTTCGCTCGGGAG
>JAIVHP010000259.1:0-7233 GCA_020201045.1 Flavobacteriales bacterium | reverse complement strand
CCACGGAAAATTTGGAGATACCGCATCCACGTCTCCATATCCGCAATTTTGTTCTGCTACCCCTTGCAGAAATTGCCCCTTCGTTTATTCATCCCATTTTAAAAAAGACTTCGACTGACCTGCTCAAAGAGTCGCCGGATGAGGGGTTGGTAACCTACTTTTCAGATCTTTGCGATAAAAAGTTATAAAGAGTTGAATATGAATAAATAGGTGATGGTCGGGTGCGCAGATATTCCAACTCCTTAAGAGAATTTTGTTTTGTCCATTTTTTAGTTGCTATTTTCAATTCATAATACGTCTGAAGTCGTCTGCTGACGCGCAATTCCGTTTTCGGGGCAAAATCATCGAAGATTTTCATGGTCTTGTAGTGCAAAATAGGGTGTTGAAAGGGGCGAAAGACGAACTAGTGAAGCTAATACTGAATTTTATCTAAATCACCTGTCCCTCTTTCAGTTTCTAAAAAACTATATGTATTATTGCAGCCTAAAATGGATCAACCAATTACCCATTCAATAAAAAACAGAAGAATGAAGTTTTCTAATTTGAAAGCACTGGCCCTAGTAGCCATAACTGGTTTACTCATAACCGCATGCGGCGGTCTTGGTAAAATGGCGAAATACGCCGAAACAGTGGAGTATAATCTAGACCCAAATCCTTTAATTGTAAGGGGGGATAGTGTTGCTGTAAATATCAACGGAAAGTTCCCCGGAAAGTACTTCAGCAAGAAGGCAATGGTAGAAATTACTCCTACGCTGACTTACTCAGGTGGATCTACACCCTACGAAATGGTTTCTTTTCAGGGAGAAGATGCGGCCGGCAATGCAACTGTCATTCCTTTTGAGAATGGTAAATCGTTTACATACAGCGATAAGGTAGCTTACCAACCCAGCATGAAGAACTCTGAGTTGATGCTCAATATCCTAGGTAAACAAGGAAACAAGGAGAAAGCATTTGAGCCTTATAAATTGGCTGATGGCGTTATCACTACACCTTTTATGTTGATGAGCGATGATAAACCCATTATTGCAAAAGATCAGTTTCAGCGCGTTACTTCACATGATGCTTACGCAGTTATCAATTACCTTGTAAACCGATCAAACGTTCGTTCTTCTGAACTACGAGATGACGATATAAAGGCGATAGATAGCTTTCTGAAAGAATACGGAACACACGAAGACTACGACTTTAAAGGAGCCGAAATTGTAGCATACGCTTCTCCCGAAGGAGAATTAAGCCTAAATGAAGATTTGGCGAAAGATCGCGCCGAGAGCGCATCGAAAGCGGTTTCGAGTTTGATGAAGAAACACAAAATGGAATTTGACGCGGATGCATTTTTTAACCTGATGCCTAAAGGTGAAGACTGGGAAGGGTTTAAAGAAAAAATGCAGGCATCAGATATAGATGATAAGGAGCTTATTCTCCGAATTTTGGAAATGTACTCTGACAATTCTAAACGAGAAGAGGAAATTAGAAACTTAGCCGCTACCTACACAGAATTGAAAGAAAAGATTTTACCCGAATTGAGAAGATCTCAGATTACGGTGAATTACGATATCGTTGGAAGAAGCGACGAAGAGATTATTTCGATTGCAAGATCTGCCAATGCGGACACGCTATCACTCGAAGAAATGCTTTACGCAGCTACGCTAACTGAAGACATGAACGAGCAGAACGCCATTTACGAAAAGGCTTCTCAAGTATACCCAGACGATTACAGAGCGTTTAACAATATGGGTGTGATTAGCTTGCAGAAAAACAATTTGAGCGCTGCCCAGGAAATGTTTGAAAAGGCAAACGAGATGAATGAAAATCCAATCTCTACAAACAATCTTGCCATCATTGAGCGACTCAACGGAAACAGAGCCGAAGCAATGAGCATGTTGAACGATGCCGCTGGAGCTGGCGATGAAGTGAATTACAATATGGGTATTATCGATATCCAAAATGGTGATTACGACTCTGCTATCCAGAATATGAAAGGTTACAACACTTTTAACAAAGCATTGGCACAGGTTCTTAACGGAAGCAACGAAGCTGCTTTGTCTACCCTTGACAGCGCTCCCGAAAAGGATACTGCCGAAGGAAACTACCTGAAAGCAATCATCGGAGCTCGAATGAACGATTCCGGAATGGTTGAAAACAGCATTAAAGCTGCTATTTCAATGGACGCTTCGCTCAAGGAAAAAGCGATGGACGACTTGGAATTCAGAAATTTCAAAGATGCGGTGAATTAATCAGCACCTAACGTAAATAGAATTTAGAGCCTCCCGTTGTCAAACGGGGGGCTTTTTTTATATCCCACCTAAGCCATCATCTACTTTCTACTTTGCTGTAAATTAAATTTAAAAAAGGCTTATTTGTAGAAGTTGATTGGGTTTCTCCAGGAATTGCATCCAGAGCCGAATGGGTTGAGCCGTCGAAAAGAGATGTATATGTGCTTCCCGCTTTAATCATTTGCTAGCTCTGCTTGCAATTTTGGGAATAGACTTGAATGCGTCGTTAAGCCAATGAAATAATTGGGGGATCAATCATATACCCATACGCGCTATCTGCGAAATTCAGGCTCTATAAGGTCTGCTCACCATACGTACCGCGCAGCATGGCTTTTGCGCAGTCAGCTAGATGTTTGGGATTAATGACACTAAACGGAACGATCCGCTTTAGAAAACGGCCCGTCGGGTTCTTCTTTTTACCGAACGCCCTCTTCCTCGTGAGTAGCGCGAAGACTGTAGCGTGTAGTAGCCGGTAATCATAATGGTGAAGTAGGAGTCGTTGTCGTTGGGGTCTCCACGCTGAGCTCCGGTGAAGGTTGAGTTCAGCGGTATCTCATTTCCATTTTCATCTACGTAAAATCCCAGGCTTGGATCGGCGAAGTACGCCGCTAGTTCACCCCTGTTTTCGCGAATGAGATCGTTGTCGTAATATACGGTACTGGCATCGTCCATGTAATCGGTGAAAGTAACCCGGTGTATCACCTCCGCACCAATAGACCAGTCGTTATTGATTTCGTACCGATACCCAATTCCAAACGGAAGTACGAAGGAAAGAAGCGAATACTCTTCCGGCCCATCGGGTAAACCCTGCCCCTCAGTGCTAAGTGGTTTGAGCGCGTAGTAGCTACCGTCAAAATTACCCTTGGGGTTAAATCGAGCCACTCCGGCTCCAAGACTAAGGTATATATTAGAAATTTGCTTTCTTCCGTCAGCTACTCGGTTATAACGCGACTTATTGCCAAAAGTAATGAGGTCGAATTCAACCGCTGCTGAAAACTCGAATATCGTCGATCTGAAGTTCAGATTCCTATTTCTACGGAATGGCTCAGCCGTCAGGGCGTCGTTTCCTCCGACAATCATAAACCCAAATTGCGCTTTTGCGTAAAACCGGTCGCCCATGCGGTAGCGGTAGTTTACATGTAGCGAAGGCCTTGTTTCAGACCACTCGAGGTCATTGATAAACCCGGTTCCAATTTGGTCTCTACCGCCAAGTTCGCCGAGAAAATTTGCCATTCCCGCTCCAAAAGCAACTGAATGCCTCCGGTTCTTCCAAAACTTATTTTGGCCACTAAAATATTGGGCCGAAACGGAAGACGCAATAAGCAGGGCGATGAGCGTTAAAAATCTACTGTATTTCATAGTACAATTAAACCTGTAGAAAGGCCGACGAAAGATACAAAAATCAGGGCTGTTCCAAATTTTCGATATAAGTATTTGAAAAAACATGCCAGATAACCACTCCCGCGCATACGGAAATATTCAAAGAATGTTTACTGCCAAATTGCGGAATTTCAATGCTGCCGTCGCAGACGTCAATCACAGCCTGTTCTACTCCTTTTACTTCATTGCCCAATACGAAGGCAAGTTTTTCTTTGCTCGAAAAAGAAACATCGTTCAGTTCCTGGGATTCGCTCGTTTGTTCGATGGCAAATACGCGGTATTTTTGGTGTTCATAAGAAATGAAAAGTCTGGATGTTTGATTTTTAAACTGCGCAATAGTATGGTATTTTCGTATCATCTACCAACTTTGAGCACATTGCAAAATAAAACCAAAAAAGTTTCGGCTTCCCCAAAAGAAACACCCCTGATGAAGCAATATCTGGGAGTGAAATCGAAATACCCCGATGCGCTATTGCTTTTTCGGGTAGGAGATTTTTATGAAACGTTTGGGCAGGATGCCATTACGGTTTCACGCATTTTGGGGATTGTGCTCACCAAGCGCAAGAACGGTTCTGCATCGCACGTTGAGTTGGCCGGCTTTCCGCACCACTCGTTGGATATGTATCTGCCGAAACTCGTTCGCGCCGGTCACCGCGTGGCCATTTGCGATCAGTTGGAAGATCCCAAAAAGACAAAGTCGATTGTGAAACGCGGTGTTACAGAGCTTGTAACGCCAGGTGTTTCCTACAACGATCAGGTGCTAGACCACAAGGCAAACAACTTTCTGGCAGCCGTTCATTTTGAGTCAGATAAGGCCGGGTTGGCGCTGCTCGATATTTCTACGGGGGAGTTCCTTACGGCAGAGGGAGAACTACCCTATATTGAAAAGCTTATCCAAAGCTTTAAACCCAGTGAAGTGCTATTTCAGAGAAATTTCGAGAATAAATTTCTAAACGTATTCGGAGGAAAGTTTCACACTTTCCGACTCGACGACTGGGTTTTTACATCTGAGTTTGCGTACGATAAGCTTCTGGAGCACTTCCGAACCAAATCGCTAAAGGGTTTTGGGGTAGATGAAATGAACCTGGGGGTAGTGGCGTGCGGCGCAGTGCTACAGTACCTTTCAGACACCCATCACGAGAAACTCGCCCACGTTTCCAAGCTCCGTCGAATAGAAGAAGATCACTATGTTTGGCTAGATCGTTTTACGATTAGAAACCTGGAGCTCGTTAGCGCTTCCGGCGATGGAGCCACGTCACTTCTGCAAATAATAGACCGCACCATATCGCCGATGGGAAGCCGGCTTATGAAGCGATGGTTGGTGCTGCCGCTTAAAACGCCCAAATTAATTTTGCAGCGCCACGAAGCTGTGGCGTATTTTTTGAAACACGCCGCACTGGCTGACGAAATAGCCGGCCACATTGAGCAGGTGGGCGATGTAGAGCGGATGATCTCAAAAGTATCGGTGGGTAGAATTAACCCTCGCGAAGTACTCCAACTGTGCCGGGCCCTGAAGGTAATGGTTCCCATACAGGAAAAACTTTCCAAAACGGGCAATGAAACCCTGGAGCACATCGCCGAGCAGCTCAACCCCTGCAAAAGTGTAATTGAACGCATTCAGAGTGAAATCAACCCCGAGGCACCTGTGCAGATTTCGAAGGGCGGGGTTATTTCCAGTGGCATTCACGAAGAACTCGACGACCTTCGGGAAATAAAAACCAATGGGAAGCAACGGCTTCTCGAAATTCAAAAGAGAGAAAGTGAAGCAACGGGTATTTCTTCATTAAAAATTGCATATAACAACGTTTTCGGGTACTACCTCGAAGTGCGGAATACCCATAAAGACAAAGTGCCTTCGGAGTGGGTGAGAAAGCAAACCCTGGTTAATGCAGAGCGCTACATTACCGAAGAGCTCAAGACCTATGAGCAGAAAATTCTCGGTGCCGAAGAGCGCATCATGGAGCTCGAAACCCGTCTCTACGAAAGTTTGGTGTTGGGTCTGGCAGAGTTTATCGATCCTATTCAGCTCAACTCCAGGCGCATCGCACAGCTCGACTGCCTGCTCTCATTTGCGACCATCGCCAAAGAGTTAGATTACGTGAAGCCGGAAATAAACGAAGGGCATAAAATCGATATCAAAGACGGGCGCCATCCGGTTATAGAACACCAACTTGTCGTGGGAGAAACATATGTTGCAAACGATGTATACCTCGATAATAACTCACAGCAAATTATGATGATCACCGGTCCGAATATGGCCGGTAAGTCTGCCTTGCTGCGGCAAACAGCACTTATCGTTATACTTGCACAAATGGGCTCTTACGTTCCGGCATCTTCGGCGAAAATTGGAGTAATTGATAAGGTTTTTACCCGGGTGGGCGCAAGCGACAATATCTCTTCCGGCGAGTCTACTTTTATGGTAGAAATGAACGAAACGGCGAGCATCATCAATAACCTCTCCGACCGGAGCCTGGTGCTACTCGACGAAATTGGCCGCGGCACCAGTACTTATGATGGAATTAGTATAGCCTGGGCCATAACCGAGTACATTCACGAAAACCCAAAAGCCAGAGCCAAAACGCTTTTTGCCACCCACTACCACGAGCTAAACGAAATGGAAGCGCTGTTTAAGCGCATCAAAAATTTTAACGTCAGTGTAAAGGAAATCAAAGACAAGGTCATTTTTCTTCGGAAACTAAAGCCCGGCGGTAGCGAACATAGTTTTGGTATTCATGTCGCGCAAATGGCGGGAATGCCGCAGCAGGTATTAAAGCGGGCACATCAAATTATGGAGCGATTAGAGAAATCGCATTCCGGTGATATGCTAGACAATAAAAAGAAGAAAAAGGGCCGCGAAGACGAGATGCAACTTTCATTTTTTAAGTTAGACGATCCAGTGCTGGAGCAGATTAGAGACGAAATAACCCATATAGATATCAACTCCCTTACACCCGTAGAAGCCTTGCTGAAGTTGAGTGAAATAAAAAAACTTACCGGGAATTAGACTTCTTGTTTTGGATATTCGAATTAATACTTAATTTTGCCTTCCCAAATCGCGAGAGTAGCTCAGCTGGTAGAGCACGACCTTGCCAAGGTCGGGGTCGCGGGTTCGAATCCCGTCTCCCGCTCAACAAAACCCCCGGTGTAAGTCGGGGGTTTTTTACTTTTCACCCAGCCAAGCTTCGCTTGAGCGCAGGTGAAAAATAAAAAACCCCAGTCCTGCGCGAGCTGGACGTCGGGGTTTTGGGTTTTGTTGAAAGCCTTCCGATCCGCAGCCAGCCTAAGGCAGGCCGCGACATGATAACCCCCATTGCCCAACCATACCGTTTCTCCCGCCATTCAAGTCACCAACCTTCCATGCAAAAACCAGTAAATAATAAGAGCAGATTTTTGAGCACATCGGACGCCGCAAACCGCCGAACTCAAAAAATTTCAACTGAGATCAACTATATTTGACATAATGCGTTTCCCAAAAGCGGCTTCAGACTACCAATACTACACCTGCATCATATCAGACTGCGCCAGCCCCGCGAAATATCCGAGCTGTCACGCCACTGCCTACCCTTGAGCTGTGATTGAC
>JAIVHP010000327.1 GCA_020201045.1 Flavobacteriales bacterium | reverse complement strand
CGGCGGCGATGGATTTTGACGACCTATTATATAAGACCAATGTTTTGCTGCGCGATTTTCCGGATATCCTCCACAAGTATCAGCACAAATTTAAATACCTGTTGGTAGACGAGTACCAGGATACCAACTTCAGCCAGTACCTTATTGTAAAGAAGCTGGCAGCGCTAAACGAAAACCTTTGTGTAGTAGGCGACGACGCGCAGAGCATATACGGCTTCCGCGGAGCGAATATCCAGAATATCTTAAACTTCAAAAAAGACTACCCCGACTACAACCTGTTTAAGTTGGAGCAGAACTACCGCTCTACCAAAACGATTGTGGCCGCGGCGAATTCCATCATCGGCAAAAACAAAGACCAGATCAAGAAGAAGGTTTGGACGGAGAACGACAACGGCGAAATTATTCGGGTAAACCGATCGCTGAGCGACAACGAAGAGGGAAATTTCGTGGCAAACGACATTTTTGCGGAGAAGAACAACAACCAGCTTCCCAATAAGGCCTTTGCGATTCTATACCGAACGAACTCGCAGAGCCGATCGATGGAGGAAGCGCTACGAAAATTAAACATCCCATACCGTATATATGGAGGGCTCTCCTTTTACCAGCGAAAAGAAATTAAAGACCTGCTGGCCTACTACAGATTGGCGGCCAACCCCAACGACGAAGAATCGCTAAAAAGGGTAATAAACTACCCCACCCGCGGAATTGGTAAAACCACGATGGAGCGGATGGCGATCCTGGCCGGAGAAACGGGCGATAGCTTATGGGAGGTAATTACCAGGCATCAGGACAGGCTGGAAGTAAACTCGGGAGTAAAAAAACGCCTCACCGACTTTGCCGTGATGATACAGAGTTTTATGGCTCAGATGGCCAAAGACGACGCGTTCACACTGGCGGAGCACATTGCCAAATCGACAGGTTTGATGCGCGAGCTTTACGCCGATAAATCGCCGGAAGGGCTGAGCCGGTTTGAAAACGTGCAGGAATTGCTGAATGGTATCAAGGAATTTACCGACAGCGACCTTCCCGAATTTGAAGGTGAAAAGCCAAAGCTGCCCGACTTTTTGGTAGATGTAGCGCTGCTTACCGATGCCGACCAGAACGACGAAGACGACGACAAGGTGAGCCTGATGACCATTCACGCATCCAAGGGATTGGAGTTTCCATACGTTTACGTGGTGGGGATGGAGGAGAACCTGTTTCCTTCGCAGCTATCGCTGAGCGAACGCAGCGAACTGGAAGAGGAGCGCCGCCTGTTTTACGTGGCGATTACCCGGGCCGAGAAGAAGGCGACGCTTACCTATGCGCTCACCCGCTACCGGTACGGGAGCCTAAACCACTCGGAGCCGAGTCGTTTTCTCGAAGAAATTGACCCCGACTTTGTGGAGATGCCCGAAGCGCTAGAGCCCTATCAGGAGCGAGACGACGATTTTGGCGGCCACGGCTGGTCGGGAATGGGCACCACGAACCGCCAGCAGAGTTTTCAAAGAAAGAAGCCGAAGCCATCGAAAGAAGCGCCGAAAGCATCGGTGCCGGGAAATTTGAAAAAAGTATCGCAGGCATCAGATATTGGAGCTACCACCGTTGCCCCCGGCTCGGTAGTAGCGGGCACCCAGGTGCAACACGAGAAATTTGGAAAGGGAAAAGTGCTGAACGTAGAGGGCAATCCGCCGAACGAAAAAGCCACTGTTTTTTTCCCATCTGTCGGCCAGAAGCAACTTCTGCTTAAATTTGCCAAACTAAAAATCATGTCGTAGCGAATTTCGAAGCCCATCGGAAAATGAAATCATCCAAGAGCATCGATCGGCCGAATTAGCCTTCAAATTCAAATCGCAACGGAAAAACAACACCAATAATTTCGACACCCAAAGATAGATTCTTACTTTTCCGCCGTTTAAACATTAGAAACAACGATTCCATCCTTCGCAAGAAGAAACACTTATGAAAATTACATACAACAGTCAACGGCCAGACCTGGTCATTCCCGAATACGGAAGAAGCATACACAAGATGGTAGAGCACTGCATGTCGCTCGAAGACAAAGAAGAGCGAAACACCTGCGCCCGAGCCATAATCAAAATAATGGGAAACTACTTTCCCCACCTTCGCGATGTAGAAGACTACAACCACAAACTCTGGGACCACCTTCACGTGATGTCTAATTTTGAGATGGATGTAGACTCGCCCTATCCAAAACCATCGGAAGAGACCTTTAGAGAAAAACCGAGGCCGGTAAATTACCCCGACGGCAATATAAAGCTCGGCCACTACGGAAAGACCATTGAGCAAATCATCAACACCGTAGCCGAAGAAAAAGACGAAGAGAAGCGGAAAGAATTGTCGGTGAGTGTTGCCAACCTGATGAAGCGCACCTACGTGGTGTGGAACCAAAACACGGTTCGCGACGAAGTGATCGCCAACGACCTCAAAAAGATGTCGAACGGAAAATTGTTTGTAGAGAACCCCGAAGAAGAGCTCGCTTCAACTAAGGAAGTGATGCAGTTGATGGGAGTGAACAAGAACCCGCGTCAGAACAAAGGACGAAAGCGCTCTGGCGGAAGGAAAGGACCACGCAAGAAACGAAACTAAAAAATGGGTGCATTCGAAATTGTTGGAGGCAATAAGCTCAAGGGCGAAATCATTCCCCAAGGGGCTAAAAACGAAGTACTGCAAATACTCTGTGCAGTGCTGCTTACCCCCGAGCGGGTAGAGATTGAAAACGTTCCGAATATTGTAGACGTCAATAAGCTCATCGATCTTTTGGGCGATTTAGGTGTAGAAGTAGAGAAGTTGGGCGATGAGCACTACGCTTTTACGGCCAAGGAAGTTGACATTGAATACCTGCACAGCGACGTTTTCAAAGCAAAGGGCAGCGGATTGCGCGGGAGCATCATGATTGTAGGGCCTCTGCTGGCCCGTTTTGGGATGGGCTACATTCCAAAGCCGGGAGGCGATAAAATTGGCCGCCGCCGGCTGGACACCCACTTTATCGGGTTTCAAAAACTCGGCGCCGAGTTCAACTACCGCTCCGAAGACAATTTTTACCAGGTAGAAGCATCGCGGCTGAAGGGGACTTACCTGCACCTTGACGAGCCATCGGTAACCGGTACGGCAAATATTGTAATGGCCGCATCTATGGCGAAGGGAACGACCACCATCTACAACGCCGCTTGCGAGCCCTATATTCAGCAGCTCTGCGCCATGCTAAACAGCATGGGAGGAAATATATCGGGGGCGGGTTCTAACCTGCTCACCATAGAAGGAGTAGAATATTTGGGGGGATGCAAGCACCGCGTGCTACCCGATATGATCGAAATCGGATCTTTTATCGGATTGGCGGCCATGACGCAATCTGAGATCACCATTAAAAATGTGAACTACCCCAAGCTGGGCATCATTCCCGATACCTTTAAGCGACTTGGGATAAAAATGGAGCTCCGCGACGACGACCTGTACATTCCATCGCAAGATCACTACGAGATAGAGTCGTATATAGACGGATCTATCATGAATATTTCAGACCACCCCTGGCCGGGATTTACGCCCGACCTGCTGAGTATTGTGCTGGTTGTGGCAACACAGGCCAAGGGGTCGGTGCTCATTCACCAAAAGATGTTTGAGAGTCGGCTGTTTTTCGTCGATAAACTGATTGATATGGGAGCGCAAATTATTCTCTGCGACCCGCACCGCGCAACGGTTATCGGGCTCGACAGAGCCGTGAACCTGCGGGGCATATCAATGACATCGCCGGATATACGCGCGGGCGTATCGCTGCTTATCGCCGCGCTGAGTGCAGAGGGAAAAAGTACCATTCACAATATCGAACAAATAGACCGCGGATACCAAAATATCGATCGGCGTTTGCAGGCAATAGGTGCAGATATCACGCGCATTTCGTAACTTGGTATTTCTTTTGCTTGTAGAAGTCAACAATTAAAAACACTCATACTATGAAGCGCATCATTTTAGCCACGGCGATAATCGGAATCGGAGTTCTAGCTGGATTTGCGATACCGCAATCCGATGAAAAAGCTGAGAACCCGGCAGAAATCGTTCAAACCCAAAAAGTAGGAACCAACGTGGGCGACATTGCCCCCGACCTCGCCTTCAAGAATCCGGACGGGAAGGAGATGAAGCTCTCTTCGCTTCGCGGCAAGGTGGTGCTTATCGATTTCTGGGCATCGTGGTGCGGCCCTTGCCGAAGGGAGAACCCCAACGTGGTGAATGCCTATGAAAAATACAGCAAAGCCAAATTCAAAGACGCCAAGGGGTTTGAGATTTTCAGCGTAAGCTTAGACAAGAGCAAAGACAAGTGGGTAGCTGCCATCGAGCAGGACAACCTGAACTGGGACTACCATGTAAGCGATCTCGGCGGATGGGAATCTAAGCCCGCAGGCATTTACGGCGTACGGGGGATTCCATACTCTGTGCTAATCGACAAAGACGGTGTAATTCTCGCGAAAAATTTGCGCGGGAAAAATCTTCACGTGGCTTTGGATGATTTGGTGAAAAGTTTTTAAATCCAACATACGGACATCGTAATTCAAACGTAGAAACGGGATGGGAATATCAAACGGGATAAATCCCGTTTTTACCAACCCCAATTACATATATCATTCAAACGTAGAAACGGGATTCATCCCGTTTATTTATATACACAGACCCCCGTTTTTGCAATGCCGAAAATATATTATCGGGATGGCGACGGATGATCAAACAGGGTGGGAATATCAAACGGGATGGATCCCGTTTTTGCGGCAGAGACGCAAGATTTTGCGTCTCTGCTGCAAAATATTGCGTCTCTGCCTATTTGTCACAATTTGGTTTATGGTCTGTTATTTGACCATTGGCATGTGAAAAATTTGAGCAATGACGAATAATTCACAGACGAAAGACCAGTCAGAAGAATTGGAAAATAAAGCAAACACAGAAGAGCCCGAAGCTTCGAAAAGCGGCGAAGGCGAAAATACGGAGCCCGAAGCGGAAGAACAGCATTCGGAAGCGGAGGATACGCAAGACGATCCGCTGACGAAATTGCAGGCAGAGTATGACAATTTGAACAACAAATACCTGCGCCTGTACAGCGAGTTCGAAAATTTTAGACGACGCACAGCAAAAGAGCGTTTGGAAACCATCAGCAAGGCTGGTGCCGATGTAATTGAGGAAGTTCTCCCGATCGTCGATGACTTCGACCGGGCGATAAAATCGAACGAAAAGAGCGAAGACCCCGAAGCGCTGAAAGAGGGCTTTACGCTTATTCACAACAAGCTAATGCGCATACTCGAGAGTCAGGGTTTAAAGCCGATGGACAGCATGGGCAAGCCGTTTGACACGGAGTACCACGAAGCCATCACCAATATTCCCGCACCCGAAGAAGATCAGAAGGGGAAGGTAGTAGACGTTGCAGAAAAGGGGTATTTCTTTCACGACAAAGTATTGAGGTACGCCAAAGTTGTAGTAGGACAATAAGAAAAATACTTCCCGAGAAGGATTTTAAAAACCGGATTAATGGCCAAGAGAGATTATTACGAAATATTAGGAGTATCGCGTTCTGTAGAGACGCCGGAGTTAAAAAAGGCCTATCGGAAGATGGCGCTGAAATACCATCCGGACAAAAACCCCGACGATGCGGAAGCGGAGCATAAATTTAAAGAAGCGGCCGAAGCTTACGAGGTTTTAAGCGACCCGAACAAGCGACAGCGCTACGATCAGTTTGGCCACGACGGCCTGCGCGGTGGCGGCGGATTCGGCGGTGCCGGCGGCGGAATGAATATGGACGATATCTTCTCGCAATTCGGAGATATTTTCGGTTCGGCATTCGGCGGTGGCGGCGGATTTTCGGGCGGCTTTGGCGGCGGTGGTCGCAGGCGCCGAAAAGGCTCCAACCTTCGCATTAAAGTAAGGCTAACGCTGAGCGATGT
>JAIVHP010000077.1:2364-10303 GCA_020201045.1 Flavobacteriales bacterium | reverse complement strand
GAATATGCAATGGTAGAAATGTATTCGTCGTGTGCTTTCTGCGACTCGGATTTTAAATTTTGCCAGATATCGCGGTAGGTGCCGGTGGGTTTCTCTACTTTCTGGATTACGCGCTGCAAAAAGTGAACGGGATTGACCAGAATCTCATCCGTTAGATTTTGAAAGGTATCCAAACCACTGTCGTATTCATTTAGATGCCAGTGTTCTGTAACCTGAAATTCCCGGAGCAGCGCTTTAATTTTTTTCGATACCACATACCCTCCGAACGAAATCAAAATATCGGGCATGATATCCTCAAAAACGGCGTCGTCTTTTACGGGCATCACCAACCTGTCAATGGTGTCTACAGCTTTGCTAACAGCCGTATTGCTCGTAGTTTCGGTGAGAATAACGGTGTTCGGTAATTCCGCCCATTTCTCCAAAATTGCATTTACCACTTCATTTGGCATCCCCTGTCCGGGTAAGATCATCACTTTTTTAGCGGCACTGATTTTTTTGGCGTAGTGATCTTCGTTTTCGGCACTAAGGGTAGCCGTGGGCTTCACCGATTTATAGAAAACCGTTTTTAGATCTGCGGGATAGGTTTGCGTGCCGTAAAGGGGTTCGGCCAGCGGTACATTGATGTGAACCGGACCTTTTTTTCGGTGTAGAGCGTCGTTAAAGCACTGGCTGAGCATCCGCCTGTTTAGCCAGATATCGTCTCTGCTTTGGGGTTCGCTGATCAGCGAAAATCCGTTTACCGAAAAGTTTTCGAAAATTCCGGTTTGACGGATTGTCTGTCCATTTCCCTGGTCGGTCCACGCCAACGGCCTGTCGGCAGTTATGGCAATAAGGGGCACGCGTAGGTAGTAGGCCTCGGCCATAGCCGGTGCAAAATTTGCCACTGCGGAGCCGCTGGTGCAAACCAGGGCGACGGGTCTGTTTGACGCAAGGCTCATCCCAAGTGCGTAAAAGGCCGCCGAACGCTCGTCGGCCAGGCTGTAGCATTCAAAAAAACCACTGCGGTTAAAAGAAATTGTGATAGGTGCATTTCGCGAGCCCGGGCAAATAATTACATCGCGAATGCCAAATTCTTTGCACGCCGCTATCAGGGTGTAAACACCTTGCTTGTCGCTTATTTCAATTTTTTTATTTCCCATATGTTACGTTCAGCAGGGTTTGGGCTTTCAGCTCGGTCTCTTCCCATTCGCTCTCAGTCTTCGATTGCGGGGTGATTCCACCGCCGAGATACAATCCAAGTTTGCCATCAACGATTTGCATACACCTTAAGTTTACGTACAAATCTACTTTTTCGCGGCTTATTCGCCCCATATACCCGGTATATAAACGTCTGTGATGCGTTTCGGTTTCGGCAATTAGCCCCAGAGCATCTGCAACCGGAAGGCCGGCAATGGCCGGTGTAGGATGCAGGGCGGCGATGATGTTTTCTATCGGTGCATCTGTATCGAAATGGAATATCGTTTTTAAGTGGGCCACTGCTCCGCTCGTGGTTGTTTCTACTCCAGACTCTTCGATATGTGTAACCCCGATTGATTTTAGCTTCTCGCGGATGTGCCGCGATACCAATTCCTGCTCTTCCTTTTCCTTCTCACCCCAGGTGTAGCCGCTGTCTTTTTTGGGTTGGGTACCGGCTAAACTCACCGTTTTCCAGCGCATTCTCTTCCGGAGAAGAATTTCGGGACTCGCTCCCAACCACAAACCTTCAGTGGGGTGTAACAGAAGGTAAGTAAGCGTTTCGGGGTATTTTGTGCACGCTTTCGCGAAGGCCGTCAATGAATCAAAGTCATTTGGCATTTCCACTCTTTTGATTCTCGATAGAATGGCCTTCTGAATACCGCGTTCCTGAAAGTTTTTTTGGTAATTTTCGAATTGAATCCGGTAGGTTTGATAGTCGATGGAATGAAGCGTTTCTTCTGGTTGGACAGCACGGTTTAAAAGCGAACATCCTTTGCGATCCGTTCCAAAATACACTTCTACCCCATCTTTTTCCCAGCCCTTAACGGTAAAGTAATCTCCACGTTGCGGTTTAGTTTCGCTCGCAAAGGGAAACAGCACAGGCTCTTCGCCGGGAAATCGCGCCAAGCAAAAGGGCTTGCCTTCATTGAGTAGTTGCCGTGTTTCTTTCGTCAATTTCGTTTTAACCTTTCCGGATAATCATATTGGTCAATCGGCAAACCGATAGCAGGTTTCCGTCTCCATCTTTGATTTTTATCTCCCATACGTGCGTGCTTTTACCCGCGTGGAGCAGGGAACCTTCTGCGTAGACATATCCCGATTTTATGCTCTTGATGTGGTTGGCGTTTACTTCAATTCCGACCACCCCAATTTTCGGATCGTTGAGAATAACAAAGCTGCCCAGGCTTCCTACCGATTCGGCCAAAGCTGCATTTGCCCCGCCGTGAAGCAGTCCGGCTGGCTGATGAACCTTCGGTGTTACGGGCATCTTCGCTTTTACAAAGTCGCTGCCTATATCGGTGTACTCAATATTCAGGGTTTCCATAAGGGTGTTTTTGTTCATGGAATTTGCCCTTTCTAAAATTTCGCTTTTATTCACGTATTAAATTTGTTCAAAGATACACAGTGCAAACAAGTGGTTATAATCGGATGTTCTGTGTTTTCAATATCAGATGGAGAAAGAACCAGAAAATACAAGTAGAGGCCGGGTTTTGCTGGTAGAAGACGAAGAGAGCCTCGTTGAGGTGATCGAGATGAACCTGGGGCTGGAAGGTTACCGGGTTACCGTGGCGCGAAACGGCGAAGAGGCGCTTGATTTGGCCCGAAAAGGGCGATTTGACCTGTGCATCTTAGATATTATGCTGCCAAGGGTAGACGGTTTTACCGTCTGCAAAACGCTGCGGTCCGAAAACAACAACATTCCAATTCTATTTCTCAGCGCCAAGTCTACCAGTGCAGATCGGATTGAAGGATTGAAAATTGGCGGAGACGATTATTTGACTAAACCTTTTAATCTCGAAGAGCTCTTGCTCCGTGTTTCCAACCTTCTGAGGCGAAATCGCGAGCAATCAGTGGATAACAGGAACGCAGACAGTTACAGGTTTGGGAACAATAAAGTGAACTTTAACACCTTCGAGGTGGAGACCTTTGACGGGGCTAGCCAAACCCTGTCGAAAAGAGAAATTAATTTGCTGAAGTTTCTCATAGATCGCGAAGGAGAAGTTGTTTCGCGAGATGAAATTCTCGACACCGTTTGGGGGTACGACGCTTACCCATCTACCCGAACCATTGATAATTATATTCTCGCCTTCAGGAAATATTTTGAAGAGAACAGTAAGGAACCGGTGTATTTCCACTCCATCCGCGGGGTAGGTTATAAATTTGCAAATAAATCGGGCGAATCGGCAACTTCGTGAACTGCTGTCGTCTTTTAATTGATGAATAGATGAACGGGGGTAAAGCCCTGTTTCGCAGGTTTAAATCGCTCCGAAATGCTCTCCAAAAAGAGCTATTATCGGAGCGATTTTCTTTTGGGTGGCAACCCTTTTTAAAACTGCCGTCTTTAGGGTGGTTTCAAATTTTCCTTGCAGGTTAAAAAGCGTTCTTCGGAGCGCTTTTTTTTTGGCTCTACCGAATCTCACCTAGTTTATAACCCCGAAATTCTCGAAGTACTTACCCTAAAAATTACGCTTGCGTCATACCCCTGTTTGGTATTCGCGTAGTTTGATGGTCTAAAAGGTCTGATTTAGAACGGATTGAAAATTCGAAGCAACCTTTACGCAGTCGTGCGTCTTTAGTGTGCGGCTGACAATAAGGCCGCAAATGGTTTCAAATTTTTCCTTGCAGGTTTTAAAGCGCGTCGAAGACTCTTCGGGGCGCTTTAATTTTTTTCAAACATCGGGTACTTGAAGTCCGGGTTTCGCCGCAGCGGAAATTCCGTATGAAGCATTTCTTCTATAATTTCCCTCATAACTTCTTCAAAGATCTCCCATTCATCGCCCTTACCAGTGTACTGACTCGTTAAATCGCGTTTGTGGGGCGCCGTGAGTGTAATTATTTGACCCTGAGTATCGCCGTATTCAGAATATTTTGTTTTGGCCAGCCACTTGTACAACATCAACTGGTTGTAGTACCTTTTTCCCGCGAGCTTTTCACGGTCTATTTGGGTGGTTTTTACTTCTCTCACATCTACACTTCCCGTTTTAAAATCAACGAGGTGCAGCTCCCCATTTCGCAGTTCTACCCGGTCTATCTTCCCCTTAAAATGAATGTCCATTTCGGCGCCATTAATCGATAGGTTTTCTTCAATTTCCAGCGCCACTTCACAGCCCTTAACTTCCACCAAATCGCCTTCCTTAATCCGTTTTTTCTCTGCACCGAGATAGTTGGTAACCATCTTTTTAGCCAGCTCGTAATTTATCGCCAGAACGCCTTTTAGGTCTGAGTTTATTCCTTCAATTTTCTCGAAGGCTTCGCGTAAAGCTCCTTCCAATTCACCTTCTATGGCATCCATCTCTTTTAAAGTAATGGTTTTATTCAGGCGATTTTTATAGAGTGTTTCAAGCACCTCGTGCACAATGGTGCCAAATCCCGCACTATCCAGCGGGTCTCTTTCGGGCTCTTCCAGCTTTAAAACATTTCCGTAGTACCATTCCAAAGAATCTTCGAGATAGCGGTTTAACGACGACGGAGAAATACCTCGCCTGAGGTGAGCTTTGATGTTCTCAATCACTTCGGGTGTCTTTTCCAGCACCTGTTCTTTTACATGTGCTGCCGGAAGTTTTTTCTGGTGTGTTTTGAGGTGAAGCCCGATATTGGGGTTTATCCTAGAAAGCTGGTATTCAATCTGGTGAATGTATCGGCTTTTTTCACCACTTCGCATCCCTTCACTTTCGTTGTAGTGAATGATGTCTACTTTTTTTGAATCGTGAAGCAGCCTATAGAAGTGATAGGCAAAAACGCATTCCTTTTCTCTTCGGCCTGGCAGTTTGTGGTGGGTTTTAATTTCGAAGGGAAAGAAACTATCAGATCGCTGACTTCCCGGTATAATATCTTCGTTTGCCGAGCACAAAATTATCCGGTCAAAGCCGAGCGCCCGGGTTTCGAGTAGCCCCAGAATCTGAAGGTTTTCGGTTGGCTCGCTTAATAGATTTAGCTGTTTTCCCGCGATCGATCTTTTGAGTAGGCCGTTTAGAACTTTTTGATTCAGCTCGGCCGTATTTTCCATTTTATCCAACCGATTGATGCACCGCGACATCTCAGTGAGCAGTATTCGCGACTGCAATACTTCAAAAGAATTAGACTCCGCGCTTTGAATAAAGCGGGTTAATTCCCGAAATATATTTTTTAGGTGATTAAAATAGTTTTCATCTCCCTGGTTTGAAGCCTGGACGAATTCGAAGAAATGAGATTTTAACCCGATGTAGGCATCCGCATCCATTGCGTTAAACTTCCGCATCAGGGGATGATTTTCTATTTCGCGTTCCTTTTTTTCAATGGCTTCCGTATTACTTGCCCGGAGCCCTTCCAGCAAATCGATAAAATTGATAAAAAGGGAGTCTAATAGCCCAATTCCCATCGTGATATTCGGAGCCGATAATCGCTCTGGTAGTCTGGTTAAAAGGGGGATCAGGAATTTTTCATCGGTTAGTACTATAGCGGTATTTTTGAGTTCGTCGGGATTTAAATTTGCGAGCAATCCCGCAACAACTCCTGCTTGATCTATTTCGTGGCCAGCGGTGTGGATGGTTATTTCCAGTTTTTTTTCGGAAATGGAAATCGGGGGCGGTAAAATTTCACCTATTCCCTCGTTCAGGTTTCTTCGGATAAACAGCCCGGCGTGGTGATTTTTGTCATTTATGTAAAAAGGATCAGCATCGTAAAAGACCTTTCC
The DNA here is from genome assembly GCA_020201045.1 of Flavobacteriales bacterium. GTDB lineage: Bacteria > Bacteroidota > Bacteroidia > Flavobacteriales_D > Cryomorphaceae > JAIVHP01. Next base: position 4,455 of record JAIVHP010000077.1, on the reverse strand, counting down.
TCTACCAGAATCTTCCAGCTTTTTCAGGATTACCTTTTCGGCGCCGCTCAGCGCATTCAGGCCCGCAGCAATATNTTTTTGAAAAATTTGCTGTTGTCGATCAGGTGGCCGTCGAGGTCGTTAAAATCTTTAATCAACACATCGCACCACGAAAATACTTCTGATATACCTTGCGCGTCTCCCTTGTATACTTTTTTGTACGCATCGTAAAAGGCGAATTTTAATTCCAGCGAATCGGCGGGTGCTACCCCACTCACTTCGCTCATCCACTCATTGAATGTTATGATGCGCGGAAGCCATGTGGGGCTGCCTTTGTGCGCATTTGCAAATTCCCTTTTCAAAAACACAGCAGCTCTCTGCGAAGGAAGTATTAGAGTGGTATTGCGGAATTGGAAGTCTTTTTTCGATATTTTTTTGACAAGGTCTTCGAGAAATCGCTGCATTATTTTGGGCTTGGTCCGCTGGCGGGCGGTGGTGCCACGAATGTATTGATTTTATGTGTTATTGGAATGGGGGCTTCATTAAATTCCCATTACACTAGCTCCATTCCCAAGGATCTTTTCTCTGCTTTGTCCTTCCGCACAAATCTAAATTTTAGAGCGTCTTACTTAAATCCGTTTTTGATAAATGTCAGAAATTCGTTCAACCCCTTTTTGGTTGTCAAAACCCTGGATACTTCTTTCGGAATATTTGATGTTTCTTTTGTTCGATCTATTTCCTTTTGGATGTTTTTTGGCGTTTCTGGTTGCTCCCCCGGTTTTAGCCCTTCTTTTGCCAGATCGTCGGCAAAATCGAAGAGTACTTTTGCCTGCTTATGATACCCCAGTTTTTCTTGCAAAAGTCCGAGGTTGTTATGCGCTACAGCATCTTCGGGGTCTAATTTTACTGCAATTTCGTAGTCTTCAACCGCTCCTTTAACGTCGCCCATGGCATCCTTTATGTAAGCCCGGCTGGCATATCGGTACGCCCGTTCCGGCTCCAGACTTTGGGCGCTGTTCATGTCGTTTAGAGAACTTTTTAGGTCTTTGTTGTGAAAGTGTGCAACCGCTCTATCACTGTACAGATCTGCATCGTTACTTCGTTCGCTTATCGCTCTGGAGTACCAGTATACCGCATTTTTAAATTTCTTTTCAGCGTAGAATTTTTCGGCTTTCTGTACGTAATTATCTTTCTTTGACATGTTAAGTTATGATTGAGCAATTTCCACTATATCGCAAGTATCCCAATAACAAATCTTACTTCAAACTGTTGAGTTTAACTGAATTTGAAGAAATCCAATTTATTGGCAATAAAGGCTTTATTTACAGGTTTGAAGCAAAAATTTTACCCGACCGCTATTTTATTCGCGACATGGTAGACCTCAAAGATAATAGATGGGTGGAGATTAAATCTGAAGAGTACGAGACTCAGCTTCAAAAATTGGAATAAGGATTGCAAGATAGGTGAAGAATTGTTTAATCGCTCTTTGATTTCATTTCGCAGAGAGCATATTAAACAGTATTTTAGGTTTTTGTGAAGCGTGCAACGCCCGGAATATATTGTCGTCAAGTTTGATAAGTGAGCCAAACCAGAATCGTGTTTAGAAAATTAGCCACAACTTTAATTTTATTATTCAGCATTTTAAATGTTGAAGCTGAGCATATTATAGGTGGTGAAATGTACTATGAATGTTTGGGCGGAAACGAATACCTCATTACAATGAAGCTCTACCGCGACTGCAATAGTTCCGGAGCACAATTTGACGATCCGGCTACTTTCGGGGTCTTCGACGAGAACAACGGATTTGTAACCACCTTCACACGACCCGTGACGAATGTTACGTTCATAGAGCCCGATTTGAGTTCGCCCTGTTTGAGTTTTCCACCTGATATCTGCGTTCAGGAAGGGGTCTACGAATTTACTTATGAATTTCCCAATAACACTCAGGGATTTCAATTGGTGTATCAGCGCTGTTGCAGGAATGCAACAATTCTCAATTTGACAGATCCAGGTGCCCAGGGCCTCACAATTTTGGCGGAAATTCCACCCGGCGACGTGGCCGAATGCAACTCCCGACCTTCGTTCAATAACTTTCCGCCCCCTGTTCTGTGC
>JAIVHP010000077.1:0-2299 GCA_020201045.1 Flavobacteriales bacterium | reverse complement strand
CGACGAGGTAAACTGGGCTCCAGGCTTCACTCCAAACGACCCGATTACCGGAGATCCCGGACTGGAAATTGACCCCATTACCGGCGAATTAACTGGTGTTCCTACCGTTTTAGGACAGTATGTGGTGGGAGTTTGTGTGGAAGAGTGGCGCGATGGGGTGCTACTCAGCGTAAATACCCGCGATTTTCAGTTTAACGTTGCTGTTTGTGAACCCACTTCTGAAGCCATTATCGAAGAACCCGAAATAGAAGACCTCTGCGACGATCTCAACTTTGATTTTACAAATTTGAGCGATCCGACGAATACATTTCTCTGGGATTTTGGAGACCCTACTACCGATGATGATATCAGTAATGATTACAATGCCAGCTATACATACCCCGATACCGGAACCTACGTGGTAACTTTAATTACCAACGCCGGGTTTTTCTGTTCCGATACTACCGAGTTGGAATTGCCGCTGTATTACGAAAATACCATAGACGTAGAAATTGCCAGTTTTGAATGCATTGACGGAGAACAGGTTTTTACCTTTGAAGCCGATGGGAATTTCGATCAGGAAAACGGGGTAGTAGAGTGGGATTTTGGTGAAAATGCCAGTCCACAATTCGGAACAGGCCTCACCGTAGAAGGAGTCACTTTTTCGGCGCTTGGCGACCAACAGGTACTTGTGGAAGTGTTGAACAATATTTGCACCGCCGAAGATGAAGTTACCATTACCATTCCCGACCCACCTGAAGCTACCATTGACCCACAAGATGTTTTTTGCAACGGCTTGAACTATCAATTTACCCATCAAAGTGAGAATGCGAGCATTTATTCCTGGGATTTTGGCGTGGAAGGTGTCGACGACGATGTGAGCGATCAAGCTTCGGCCGGATATACCTTTCCCGAGCCGGGAGATTACACGGTGAGTTTAACCGTTCAAGCCCCGGATAATTGTCCGATCACGGTTACCGAAGACTTCAACGTAACGCCCCTTCTCGCGCCTGAGATCGCCTCCACAGACATAGCTTGTTTGGAAAATAACTCCATCAACTTTGAAGCGGATGGAAGCTATACCCCATCCGCGACTTTTCTCTGGGAATTCGAGAGTGCCAATCCCGCTACGAGTACCGCCGAAAACCCCGAGGGCATAAGTTTTGAAGAGGCGGGGTCTCACCCCGTATCGCTCACCATTAGCGAAAATGGCTGCTCGCGAACCGCGGAAACGCAAATGATTATTCACCAAAACCCCGTTGCCGATTTTTCCGCAAACCTACCCGAAGGGTGCGCTCCGCTAGACTTTAGCTTTGCCAATAATTCCATTTCGGAAAGCAGCTCTGTATCTTATCTGTGGGATTTCGGCGATGGAAACACTTCACCAAACAGGAACGTTACGCACACTTACGAAAACCCCGGCACGTATTCGGTGAGTTTATACCTTGAAAACCTAAACGGTTGTATAGATTCTGACCAAATTTTTAAAGAAGATCTGGTAACCGTTTTACCTACACCTACCGCTAATTTCAGGGTAGATCCGAACGTTGTATCCGCCGTAAATCCGGAATTGGAAATTATCGATCTCAGTGAAGGAAATACGAGTTGTAGTTATTTCTTTGACGGGCAACTCTTTGAAGATTGCCAGTTTGAACACTTGCTGGAGAATGTAGAGCCGCAAACTATTACGCTTACCGTTTCAAACGAATTCGGTTGTACGGATCGAATAGAAGGAGATATCAGAATCTCCGACCACCTTATTTTTATACCCAACGCCTTTACCCCTGACGGCGACGGCTTAAATGATATTTTTATGCCGGAAAGCACCGGAGTGGTGAGAATGGAAATGACCATCATAAATAGATGGGGCGAGGTAGTCCACTCCAATACCGATGAAAAAATAGGCTGGAACGGTTCGAGCCCAGACTCGGAATATTTTGCTCAACCGGGGGTTTATCAGTACATTATCCGCGTTACGGATAATCTGGGTTGGAATTTTGACTACACCGGCTCGGTTAGATTGCTTCGATAAATATGAAAAAGGTTCTCGTTGTGCTGGCTGTGCTGGTTTTGGTTGTATCTGCCACTGTGTTGATATACCACGAAGAAATTCCAAAGGGCGAAAAAGGCGAACGCGCCGAAGCCCTCACAGATAAAATGTGGAATGCAATTAACAAAGACGCCTGGGATAGCCTACCGTTTATCAGTTGGACTTTTGCCGGCAGAAACGACTATGTATGGGACAAACAAAAGCATTTCGGAAGCATTGCCTGGGACAATTATTTGGTCAAACTCGATTTAAATTCAGTAAGCGGCGAAG
>JAIVHP010000326.1 GCA_020201045.1 Flavobacteriales bacterium | reverse complement strand
CGAGAGTAAGCGATGCGCTCGTCGAGGTAATAAATGGTCTGGTTTAAACCCAGGTAGTGTTCATTAGTGTAATAATAGATGTGAACCTTGGCGCTCTTGCTGGCCCCATAGAGAATCAGTTTCTTTTTATTAAAACGGTATCCCTTAAAATGAACCGGCGAGAGCCACTTTTCAACGATAACAACGGGTGAAGGCTCATCGTTTGATAGCGAAAGCCGCTCTTCAATTACGGTAAGCACCGAATCTTTTGGAGACTTGGGCTCCGGAGAAATCACCTTCACCACTTCCGAAGTGAGAAGCCGCTCTGTTTCCACATAGTCGTCTGCTTCGTAAAAAATATCATCGGTTTCGGCGTACTCCATGTATTCTGGATCCGGTTCGGAGTAATCTTCTTCTGGAAAAGGTTCCACACGTATATCCGATGTATCGGGCTCAGTAACCGATGTGTCTACTGGCATTGCGGGCGGCTCTTCGAAAGCTAAAGAAGGCGAATCGGCTGCTGGCGTATCTGCATTCGGTGGGGCAATGGCCTGTTCTTCGGTTTCTTTTAAAGCAGAATCTGGAAATACTGGTTTTTCTGTTGCCGTTTTTGCCGGGCGCTCTGCAGCCCCATTATTTGATCGCTCTTCGCCACAAGATGCTGCGAAAAATGACACAAAGGCAATAGCTGTGACAAAATTTCGCGAACACCCAATTCGAAATAAAATTGGTATGCGAATTGCTGATGATAGTGAGCTAAAGCTATTCAAGGCTTAACACGTATTAACAAGCCAAAAGTAAGAAATTGAAGAGACCTGATGTTTAATAAAAAAAACGAGAAATAATGAAGCAAATATTCAAAATGACTTTGATTGCAGTATTGGGTGGAACCCTTACCCTTGCTGGATACAAGACTTTTTTGGAAACCCCACAGCTAGCAGAAACGCAATCTGAACAGCCGAAAGTACAATTTACGAATTACACCAGCAGTCCATCGGTTCCGCTGGAGAGCATCGATTTTGTGAAGGCATCTAAGATGTCGGTAGACGCCGTAGTTCACGTTAAAACCACTTTTCAGGCGAAGCAATATTACAATCCGTGGAGCCAGTTTTTTGGAAAAGAGCCCTACCAAACCCATCAACAACGAGCAGCGGGCTCAGGGGTTATTATCAGTGACGACGGCTATATAGTAACCAATAACCACGTGGTGCAAAACGCGGCAGAGATAGAAATTTCTACCAACAACAACCGAACTTACAAAGCAAAGGTAATCGGCTCCGACCCGGCAACAGATTTGGCGCTTTTGAAAATTGACGAGAAAAATTTGCCGTCAATCGTACTTGGCGACAGCGACTACTTACAAGTTGGTGAATGGGTAATAGCGGTGGGAAATCCGTTTAACCTCACATCAACGGTTACCGCCGGAATTGTAAGTGCAAAAGCGAGAAACATCAACATACTCGATTACAATCCGGGTGAAGACGTATTTCCTTTGGAGAGTTTTATACAGACCGATGCAGCAGTAAACCCCGGAAACAGCGGTGGAGCCCTGGTAAACGGCCGCGGCGAACTGGTTGGGATAAATACTGCCATTGCATCTAAAACTGGTTCTTACAGCGGTTATAGTTTTGCTGTTCCGGTGAGTATTGTGAAGAAAGTAACCGCCGACCTTCTGGAATTTGGATCTGTTCAGCGCGCCTACATCGGAGTGAACATCAGCAATATCAATGATTCAGAGATGGGGGTAGATTATCAGGGCGCTACGCAAGGTGCTATGGTAAGAGGACTAATGGAAGACGGGGCCGCTTATGAAGCTGGACTCGAAGAAGGTGATATCATTGTAAATGTGGAAGGAATTGCGGTAAATAACGTTACCCAACTGCAGGAGCAAGTGGGGAAATACCGCCCCGGCGACCATATTTCGGTTGAAGTTATTCGCGATAAGAAAAGAAAGACTTTTGATGTGCTCTTGCGCGACAGATACGGGAATACGGAGATGACCAAGCTGGAAGAAAAAGATTTGAATTCCATATTTGGCGCAAAACTTGCTCCACTATCCGACGAAGAGAAGAAGCGCCTGAATATTGAAAACGGTGTGAAAATTGCGCAAATCGGATCTGGAAAGTTAAAGCAAATCGGACTTTCGGAAGGTTTTGTGATCACACACATCGACAAAGAACCCGTAAGTGAGCCCAAAGAAGTAAGGCAGATTTTACAAAACAAAAGAGGTGGTGTACTCGTTGAAGGAGTCCATCACAATGGAATGCCAGACTATTACGGATTTGGTCTTTAACCGAAAAAAACTTAAATTGCTTTATCCTAAATAAAACCTGCGAGATATTTCTGTTAGAAACCGTAAACATCGATTCATCTCAATTCCACAAGATATCTCCACTTATTTTGGATAATATGGAAAGCGACCGATCCTGTAAATCAGTCGCTTTCCTACTTTTAGTTCATAAAAAACTTTTACCGTGCCGATAGTTTTTTGTAAGTGATGGCGAATTGCGCTATCTTTGCCTTTTGATTTTGCACGCGAATTTAACACATTGACCAAGGAAATATGAGACAACTAAAGATTACCAAAAGCATAACGAACCGCGAGAGTCAGTCATTAGACAAGTACTTGCAAGAGATTGGCCGTGAAGACCTTATCACAGCCGAAGAAGAGGTGGAACTGGCTCAGCGCATCAAAAAAGGAGATCAGGCAGCGCTCGAGAAATTGACTCGCGCCAACCTCCGTTTCGTTGTGTCGGTGTCAAAGCAGTACCAAAATCAGGGATTGTCTCTACCCGACCTTATAAACGAAGGAAATTTAGGCCTTATTAAAGCTGCGCAGCGATTTGACGAGACGCGGGGGTTTAAGTTTATTTCTTATGCGGTTTGGTGGATTAGACAGTCTATTCTTCAGGCACTTGCAGAGCAATCGCGTATTGTACGCCTTCCGCTTAATCAGGTGGGTAGCTTGAATAAAATCAATAAAATGTTTGCTAAGTTGGAGCAGGAATACGACCGCCCTCCAACGGTAGAAGAAATAGCCACGGCGCTTGATATTCCCGCCGAGAAAGTAGCCGATTCACTCAAAGTAAGCGGAAGACACGTATCTGTTGATGCTCCTTTTACCGAAGACGACAGCTCTTCGCTATTGGACGTAATGGTAAACAACGATTCGCCAAATGCAGACACTTCGCTTCTAAACGAATCGCTTGTGCAGGAGATAGAACGTTCTTTATCTACGCTTACCGAGAAAGAAAGGGAAGTAATTCGCCTTTTTTACGGAATTGGCATGAAACACGGACTCACACTGGAAGAAATTGGAGACCGATTTGGATTGACCCGCGAACGGGTTCGTCAAATCAAGGAGAAGGCAATCCGAAGATTGCGTCATTCGTCCAGAAGTAAGCATTTGAAGGCGTATTTGGGATAGAAGTTCGCGGCACTTAGCCGAGCTTCTTCCGTTTGTGATTTTGAATTTTAATTATCACACCTATATAACCACCTACTACCTATGTCAACTGACCTATTGACGAAGGGTCGCGCTGTTTACAACAAAGAGCTCGAAACCTGGATCAGTAAAGAAAAGGCAGCCGTTGAGCTTATCAACGCTGTCGGACACTTGCTCTACGATAAATCCGTAGAGCTTGTTTTATTTAGAAACCACCTTGTAAACACAAGTGTGAGCGAAGTTCTTCAACTTCACAAGTACGCCGCCGATGTGGTTCAGAAGCCCATCGACGTTTTTGTAACGAGCGAATTGGCCAAGATCCTGATGGATTTTGACCTTTCTCCTTCCAAGATCGATATTGGCCGCCTTTCGGCTGAATGGATGGAAGAAGAAAAGAACTTCGATTCGAAAAAAGATTTTCTTATTTCGAAAGTGGGAACTTTTGTAGAAGGAGAAGACCGCAAAACCAAGGAACCGCGCGATGTGGTTTTATTCGGTTTTGGAAGGATTGGCCGTTTGGCAGCACGCGAACTTATCCAGCAATTCGGAAAGGGGCAGCAGCTTCGCCTTAAAGCCATCGTTACCCGCAAAGTAACGCCTCTGGAAATCCAGAAACGAGTGGATTTGCTCCGCATGGATTCAGTTCACGGCCCCTTCCCGGGAACGGTAAAGGCCGATGTGGAAAACAACGCCATGATCATTAACGGGCAGATCGTGAAGATGATCGAAGCGCCATCGCCCGACAAGGTAAACTACGAAGATTACGGAATTAGCGACGCAGTTCTAATCGACAATACCGGTGCATTCAGAGATCGTGAAGCGCTCTCGCTTCACCTTAAATCGAATGGAATTAGCAAGGTAATCCTGACGGCTCCCGGAAAGGAAGTTCCAAACATCGTTTACGGAATCAACCAGAAAGAATTTGATATCGACAAGGAAGATATCTATTCCGCTGCTTCTTGCACCACCAACGCCATTAGTACAATTCTTCACGTAGTAGAAAACCAATACGGCATCGAAAAGGGCCACATCGAAACGGTGCATGCTTACACCAACGATCAAAACCTGCTCGACAACTTTCACAAGAAAGAAAGACGTGGCCGATCGGCGGCTATTAACATGGTAATTACCGAAACGGGTGCAGCCAAGGCGGTTACGAAAGTAATTCCAAGCCTTACCGACAAGCTTACTGCAAACGCAGTGCGTGTGCCGGTTCCAAACGGCTCGCTGGCCATTATGAATCTACAGCTCAATGCGGAAACGAGCATTGAAGAGATTAACGAAACGGTGAAAAAAGCGGCGCTGGAAGGCGATTTGGTAAACCAAATCAAGTACAGCATCGAACCCGAGTTGGTATCGAGCGATATCGTTGGAGACAATTGCTGCTCGGTTTTCGACAGCAAGGCTACCCTCGTTCACAAAGACCGCAAAAACGTAGTACTTTACGTGTGGTACGACAACGAGTACGGATACACCAAGCAGGTAATCAGGCTGGCAAAGTATGTGGCTAAAGTTAGAAGGCTGCACTACTACTAGCATTGCATTCACAGATATAAAACGAAGCCCCGCATTAATAGTGGGGCTTTTTTTTGCGCAGATGATCGCTCCTTCGTCGCTCAGAGTTGCCCATTCCAGTTGGGGCCGAAGGCCATTAGCCTGTTAGCGCCATGGCATATTTTCCTCGTTGGGGTTTCTACTCCAGGTGATGTCTCTTTAAAACTTTTCCAAAGTTCGAAAGTGAAAAGTTGGAATGTAAAGAGTTGGAAAGTGAAAAGTTAGAAAGTGAAAAGTGAAAAATGGGGGAGTGAAGAAGGATGAAGTAGTCAATTAGCAGAGACGTATCTATCATTACTGACTGCTGCGCCACCGCTCAATAGATTTTCGATTCTCATGGATTCTCTCAATATCCCGATCGGTATAATCAGGGCAGTCTGAGAGTACTTTGATAAAATCTGGATTATCGTGATTCGAAGAGGGGAGCGACTCCAGTTCGGCCTTGAGAAGAGCTCTCTGCTTTGGATTTAGCTTGCGCACCAATTCAATCAACTGTCTGAAAGGAATAATAATTTTTGCTTCCATATTTCAAATTTACAACATTTTGCGCTTATAAGTTTCACTGCCATAACCCTTGGTATGCATATACCTTACTGGACGTTAATCTGATGCGCTTTTTAGACTGTGCCGCGATTTTAAAATTCTCAGGAAAAAGATATCTTCAGATTAGCATGTATAGGGAGACAAACTCAGTTTCTTTATGAGCGCTGCTTCTATTATCTATTTTGATAACTGATTTTTAGAAATAAAGCGATTTAGTTATACGATAGCCGTACGTAAAAAATAGCGCTGACGCTTGAGCTCCGCCGCATGGCGGATGCTTGAACTCCGCCGGGAGGCGGAGGGCTCTGCGCACTCTGCGAAATACTCTGCGAGCTTTGCGTGAAATGCGCCACATCTCTAAGGTTCACGCGGAGATCGCTAAGGATGCGCAAAGGACGCAGAGAGACTCGTGCCACA
>JAIVHP010000325.1 GCA_020201045.1 Flavobacteriales bacterium | reverse complement strand
CGGGCCAGGTCTCGAATCACCTTTTGGAAAAGATTGTGAAAAGACGGTATTGGGAAGCGAATTTTTGCGCAATCGGGTGATCTTTACAGGTATGCTTTCCGGAGATAAAAAATGGGGGGCGTTTTACGGATGCAGTGCATTCGTTCTTCCAAGCCATCAGGAGAACTTTGGAATAGCAGTAGCCGAAGCGCTTGCATGTGCTAAGCCCGTTCTTATTTGCGACAAGGTGAATATCTGGAGAGAGATTGAAGCGGGCGGTGGGGGAATCGTAAAGCCCGACAATTTAGAAGGTGTAAGAGAAATATTGGATATTTGGCTCAAATTAAACGCTTCCCAAAAGGAAGAGATGTCGCGGGCGGCGGTGGATGTGTACCGCAATCACTTCGAGATCAATCGCACTATAACGAAATTGGTGGATGTATTGTCGGGCAATTTCGAAAATGACAAAGCGTAAAATGCACAATGAGAATACACATACGGGCCCATCGTTCTCGCTGAAAAATCGGCTTGGAAGGTTGATATGGAACATCTTTTATATCGTGGGGTTCCGTTATTCTCCCAGGCCTTTTCACGGGTGGCGTGCGCAAATGCTTCGCACCTTTGGTGCAGATGTAGGCAAAGGCGTGCATATTTATCCGGGAGCAAAAATTTGGGCCCCGTGGAATTTAAAGCTGGGCGACAGATGCGGCATTGCAGATGGAACAATACTCTACAGCCAGGGCCTGATAACGGTCGGTAAAAATGCCGTCGTTTCTCAGGGAGCGCATATTTGCGCCGGCACTCACGATTACACCGTTCCAGGCTTTCCGCTCCAAACGGCGCCCATTCGCATTGAAGATTACGCCTGGATTGCGGCAGAAGTATTTGTCCACCCCGGAGTTACCATAAGCGAAGGTGCTGTAATTGGAGCCAGATCAGTTGTAAACAGCGATATGCCCGCCTGGATGGTCTGCGCAGGATTTCCCTGTAAACCCATAAAACCGCGTATTGCCGAGTCGGAAATAGAAAACTTTAAAGCTTCATCGCATTGACCATGCTCGATTTAACCATCGTTATACCTGTAAAAAACGAGGCGCGAAACCTGCCGGGCTGCCTTGATGCAATCGGAAGCGATTTTGTGCTAAATGGCCAAACAGGGGTGATTAAACCGAAAATTGATCACCGGGATTTTAGAGGCGTCGGAAGCTACATGGAGAAACACAACGCCTACGCATCTTGGGAAGCAGCGCGTTTTGCATCCATGAAAAATGACCATCAAATAAAAGAGAACTTTACCTGGAAACAGAAGATGAAGTACAAACTCATGCGAAGTGCTTTCATTGGACCTGTTTTCTTTTTCGGAAGTTTTATTTTTATGGGTGGCTTTTTGGATGGGCGTCGCGGGTTTGTTTTTGCGATACTCAAAATGGCTTACTTCACACAGATTTATTGCCGCTTGCGCGAGATTGAAAATCAGGCAAAGATTTCTGATAAGTAGATGTGAAATAAAATAATTATGGGTACGAAGGTTGGCTTAGTCATTATTACTTACAACAACGAAGATCACATTCGGCACACGATTGAGTCGGTTCGAAAGCAGACGCTCATTGACTGGGTTTGTGTTCTGGTAGACAATGGAAGTACTGATCGAACTCACGAAGTAGCGCTGGAAGAAATTGATGGCGACCGCCGGTTTTCAGCTTATAAAAAGTCTAATGAAGGTCCTGCTGCCGGAAGGAATTACGGTTTCGCCAGACTTCCCGAAAACGTGGAGTTTTTGCATTTCCTCGATGGCGATGATAAGCTTCATCCCGAATTTTTGGAAAAACTGACATCCTACCTTCAGCAAAATCCAAAAGTGGGTGCTGTAGCTTGTCAATTCGACGAAATTGATAACGACGGAAATTATTTGGGTAAAGGACACCGAAGCAGATTTGCACCAAATAGCATTGGTCTACCCGCAGATATTCCGCTGCATATTTACGAAACCCCATTCGTTTCATTTTTCTCCAGCACAGCCGTGGGTCCATTTGTGGTTTACAGGCGATCGGTTTTTGTGAAAACCAATGGATTTGAGCTCAAGTCGCAGGAAGATACCGATATGTATTGCAAGATGCGTTTGCTCGCCGAAGTGCATTACCTACCCGAATACCTGTACATTAAAAGACGCCACCCGAACAACCTGGCGCATAAAAAAAGCTATACAAAAACACATTACGCTTTTCGCGAGAAATGGGATACCTATTACTCCGATAATCCCGAAGTGAATAAGCTTATTGAGAAATGCCTGAAATATTACTATACCCGTCACAAACCCTTAAGGGCATTCAAAGTTGCGGCAAAAGCATTCAGAAAATTCTTGAGTAGGAGAGATCCACATTCACTAAAATGGTCGTTCCAATGCATTGGAGAAGGTCTGGGCGATATTTTCTTGCGCACTTCGTACCGTCGGGTAAAACGCAAGCGGATCGATAAAATTAGCGCAACAATCAGAACGTAACCCGCGATCTACCTGAATTTATAAACCAAACAAACCCTCTAATTTCATTTTGCAGAAGCGCATACTTTTAATCGGTTACAATTTTGCACCTGAACCAACCGGAATTGGAAAGTACAGCGGCGAAATGATGTATTGGCTCGCAAAACAGGGTTACGACTGCACCGTTTTGGCCTCCTATCCTTTTTACCCGCAGTGGCGGGTTCAGGAGCCTTACCGAAAGAAGCGGTTTGGATATACAACAGAAATAGAAAGTTTTGAGTCTGGAGGGCGATTAAAAATTGTGCGATGCCCCATATACGTTCCCAAAAGTCCATCGGGCCTTAAGCGCATCATACTCGATTTTAGCTTTATGCTTTCCGGGGGATTCGCGATAATAGGAAGGCTGTTTAAAAAGCGCTACCACACCGTTATATGTGTGGCACCGCCTTTTGTTCTGGGTTTACTCGGGGTGATCTATAAATGGATTCGCCAGGCAAATTTTGTATATCACATTCAGGATTTACAAATCGAAGCTGCACGAGATCTCGGGATGATTCGCTCAAAATCCCTGTTGAACCTGCTTTTAAGATTAGAGCGTTTTATTCTCAAAAGAGCCGATACGGTGAGTTCCATTTCGGATGGAATGATGAATAGAATTTCGGAGAAAACGGGCAAACCGACGTACTTCTTTCCCAACTGGTCGGACACCGAAAAATTTCGCCCGCTCGAAAATCGCGAGGACTTAAAGACAAAATTTGGCTTTGAACAAAATCAAACCATAGCGCTATATTCCGGGGGTATCGGTCAAAAACAAGGGCTCGAAAATATCTTGCACGCAGCTAAGGCTCTGGAGCGAGAGTTGCCAAAGCTACAGTTTGTGATTTGTGGAAGCGGGCCTTACCGCAATACCCTCGAGTCGATGAAATTGGAATTGAAACTGGAAAATGTACATTTCCTTCCCCTTCAACCCCTTGAAGTTTTTAATGAATTCCTGAATATGGCAGATATTCATCTGGTTATTCAAAAGGCTGGAGCCGCCGATTTAATGATGCCATCTAAGTTGGTTACGATTTTATCGGTGGGCGGACTCGCTTTGATCACTGCCAACCGGGGATCGGGATTACACACACTTGCAAAAAACCACAAGGTGGCACATGCGACCGAAGCCGAAAATCTCGAAGCACTTAAGTCGGCACTCGTCGAAATGGTTGATCATCCAGATGAAAATACCCTGATTCGGAAAACAGCTCGCGCTTACGCCGAAGAGTTTTTGAACATGCACAGCGTAATGAATCGCTTTGCGTGCGACATCGTTTCCCGTCGGGAAACCCTTTGAACACGCATTCTTGTAAATGTGATTTTGTGTTAATATATTGATAGCATTTCTCGGCTTTCGCACTAAATATTATTGGAATTTCACGTCTTTAGGTTTGTATTTGACAGTTTTATGAGATATTTCTACAGATAGTGTATTGCTGGTGTATTTAGATAATTTTTTTCTTCGCTTAAAGATTATTGGACTTTAACAATCGTTTGTCGTATATTTGTATTAATTCATCGAAGAAAATTAATAACTAACACCGAAAAATAACATTATGGTAAATTTTCACAGGATGATATAACCAATCATTAACCTGTAAGTGAGTCTGAAACCAGAATTTTGACCAAGATTTAACCAATCGTTCTATTTAACCAATCGTACCATCCTTCGCATTTATGTGCTAAGGCTTAAAATAATACTGAAATGGAATATCGTTATGCTACTTTTTTCAAATATCTGAATGCCTTATTCGATGGCATTCTTCTGGCTTCAATTATTCTGGCTTTCGAATTCATTATCGCGCCCTATGCGCTCGAATCTGCCGCCATCTCTGAAGTAAGGTTTCATGTTTTTATCATCGGAATGTTGTGGTTCTTCGCAACGTCGCGTACCAAGTTATACAACCAGGTTCTTACCAACGAAGCTGTACCTTTTTTAAAGCGAACTTTCCGGTCGCTTCTCCTTTTTACCGGTTTAATTCTTTTGTTAAACGTTGTATTGCCCGGCCTTCTGATGGACTTAAGCAGTATGATGTTTTTTGTGGGGATTTATGCCGTCTCTCTATTTATGGGTAAAATTTTGTTTCTGTATCTACGACGGGTACACCGAAAATACTGGGTAGATTACAATAAAACGATCATCTTAGGATCGGGAAGTGTTTGTAGGGAAATTTACGATCACTTCAGCGTACAGCGCGGCCAGGGCAGCATTATCGCGGGTTACTTTAGCGATGAAAAAGATAGAAACCTGCCTTCCAATTTGCCCTACCTGGGCAAACCCGAAGAAGCGCTTAAATACGCGGAAGAAAATGGAATATCCGAAGTATTTAGTGTGCTCGCTCCGGATAAAGTAGGTGAGTTGAAATCAATGATGCAAGAGGCCGACAGAAGACTCATTCAATTTAAGTTTGTTCCAGATTTGATGTCCTTGATGGATAAAAATGCCTTCCTGGAATATTACGGTTCCCTTCCAATTCTTTCAATCCGAAAAGAACCCCTGCAAACCAAAGTAAATGAAATCGTAAAACAAGCTTTCGATTATGTCTTTGCCAGTATGGTTGTGATATTTGTCTTGAGCTGGATGATTCCGATTATTGGTCTTGCTATAAAACTTGAGTCTCGCGGCCCCGTTTTTTTCCGACAGCTTAGATCGGGTAAAGACAATAGACCATTCTTCTGCTTGAAATTTAGAAGCATGGTTGTAAACGAAGCGTCAGATTCGGTTCAAGCCAAAAAAGATGATGCGAGAATAACACGGGTAGGAGCTTTTCTTCGGAAAACAAACCTGGATGAATTCCCGCAGTTTATTAACGTACTCCTGGGAGATATGTCTATTGTAGGTCCCAGACCTCACATGCTGAAGCACACCGAAGATTACTCTCAGGTTATTGACGATTTTATGGTGCGCCACAAAGTGAATCCAGGAATAACAGGATGGGCGCAAGTCAATGGTCTTCGCGGCGAAACCAAAGCGATAGAATCTATGGCTAAACGAGTGAAGGCCGATATCTGGTATCTCGAGAACTGGAGCTTTTTATTGGATGTCAAAATTGTTTTTCTCACCATGATCCAAACATTGAAGGGCAACGAAAATGCTTATTAGAAAATAGAGTTGCCCATTTAGATCGCATACTTCAAAGAAAGAATTTTCGAGAAAATAGCGTTTGATTTACCCAGATACTGGGACTCTGCCGGAGGTTGGGTGGGGACTCAGAGACCAGAAAAGAGTTCAGGTGACCGCGAAATGTTCAAAGATAGGATCGCAAGCGATCAGTGAGAGCAACCATCAAAGTTTCTCTTATCAATTTATCATTCAATAATTTATCATTCAATTGCTTGAACGCCTATACCTAAAAAAAAACTGAAACACAGGAGTGATTAAGAAAGCAGTCTTTTAAGGCACTGCCGAAAACCTACTCCGCGCTTTGGGCTTAATGAACTTTAATACCTAAATGTTGCCCACAATTACCGCATTGAGCTAAGGGATTTTCTTTTAATATCTAAACATTTAGCTCGGAGTTTTGAGGAAGAAGAGAAAACAATCAGTTATTGTCCACCTTCCTGTCCTGAATAAGAATCTAGCCCAAAACGTAAAGTCACCTGCATTTAATTTCTAACCTTTGCTTGCCTATAGTAAACTAATTAGTTAACTTTAACTTGTGATACGTAAGATAATCGCATACAAGGAATATTTTAGAGATTTTTTTTAACGCTCAAGAAGAAAAGGTTAAGGAAAAGGTTGGATATGTTCTGGATCTGGTTCGGTTTGAAAAACAAGTACCGAAAAAATTCTTTAAATCGCTGGAAAACACCGACGGGATTTATGAGGTGCGTGTTATAACGACTTTTAAAAGTATTCGAATTTTGTGTTTCTTCGATGATGGGAACTTAGTCGTACTAGTAAATTGCTTTGTAAAAAAGAGCCAAAAGACACCTGGAAAGGAAATTAAACTTGCCGAAAAATTGAAAAAAGAATATCTAAAAGATAAAAATGACTGATATGAAAAATATAACAGATTTTGAGGATATACTCACCGACCAATACGGAAAAAAAGGAACAGAAAGACGTGACAAATACGATGCGGACTCTCTCGCTTTCCGCCTTGGGGTTATGCTTAAGGAGGCTCGAAAAGAAGCAAACCTGACACAAGAAGAACTTGCCGTCAGGACTGGGACTAAGAAAAGCTATATTTCCAGAATTGAGCGCGGATCCAGTGACATTCAAATTTCCACATATTACAAACTGATTGAGATTGGACTTGGCAGACACCTAAATATTCAGATAGGATAAGACGAAAGTAAAGTGGGCAACATCAGCTATGAATGAATGGGGCTTCATCAGTCAGGAAAGTTCGGCGGTACTTGGAAAGTCAGCCACAATTTGTAAATTTATTAATTGCTGTGGCTGTGTGCGATTGGCAAGCTTGGTAGTTTCTAAGCCCCACTCATCATAGTGTGCCAAGAATCAACCATGGCAATAAAGTGGTTGAATGCTGTAATTAAGATGATGGTAGACCCATCAGAGTCGTTGTATAGGCGATGGCTCTAAACCACCTAAAGGTGCTGTTGTA
>JAIVHP010000324.1 GCA_020201045.1 Flavobacteriales bacterium | reverse complement strand
GGGCAAGGGGAATTTTGCGCGGCAGAGCCGCGCAAAATCCCCCTTGCCCCAAAACACCACTAGTGCTTGTCATCCCGAGCGGAGCGAGGGATCTTTTGAATAAAGCACCGAACAGCAGCTAAAACACCTATTCCATATACGCTGTTCTAACTGGCATTTTTGTCACTTCGGGTGGACTCAAAAATGTATTGAGTTCCTTTTGTTTTTTATCCTGATAACAAGGCGGACAACGACTGGGAGCTATATCAAAAAACAAGACACAAAAAAAGCGGAGCCATGCGGCTCCGCTTTCAAATCTACAGTTAAAACTGTTTAGTTCTTGACAAATCGCGTCGTTGCAACACGCTCGTCAGTAGTAATTTGAAGGATGTAAGTTCCTTTTGCAAGGTCGTTCACATTCAATTCAAAGTTTGCATTGCTCAAGTAGTTTCTTTCAGAAATTACTACCCGACCTACTGCATCGTAAACATTGATTTGGGCATCGCCCTGTAGGGGCGTAACCACTTTCACATTATCTGATGCAGGATTAGGAAATACCTTGGCATCTACTGATTCCAGGTCTTGTGTTCCAACAACACCGCTGCAAGTAACGCTTGGGTATCCGTTGCTGATACCCTGTGCTGTTCCGCAGTAACCTACTCGTGTAATACCTACGACAAAATCACCTCCATCTTCTGTGTTCCAGGAAATGGTACAACCGTCTCCATCGTTTCCTGACGCAACTACATTTCCGTCACCGTCAAAAACGGTGTAAGTAATTTCAAAGCTCCCAGCACCAGGGCCTTCACAGGCGTTAAATTCATAGACAGTATTTTCTGGCAATCCAGAAAGCGTGTATGCTTCACTCGCGAAAATTTCAAAGGCTTCGATGGTAACGACATCACAATCGCCATTTTCATCGGGAGTAGGAATGCCTGCTGTGTCGAAGTTGGTGAATGGTCCATCTACGATATCTTCACAAGGTTCTGAACAGTCACCTGTTATAGCGCCGATTTCCTGTGAGCAGTCGGGCTCGCCATCAATATTGATGGTGAAAACCACTTCTGTACCGTTGGCATAAGGTCCAAAATCATATATCCCTTCGTCGGCAACGGCTACATCGTCTCCTTCGCTGGTAGTAACGGTGTAGGTTACACCTTCTGCGGGAGTAAAGCCGAGATTAAGTGTCCAATTATCTCCATCACATGTAATGTCATCGCTCGTAATGGTTGGTAGGTCGCTGCAAGGTTCGCAATTGATAATTTCACCCGGTAGAACTACATTATCTAATGTGAGTAAGTTTTGATCTTCAGTATCAAAGTGGCGCCAGGCGATGTAAATCTCTTCGCCTTCGTAGTCGCTCAGGTCATAAGACCGCGCTTGCCATTCGGCATCTTCGAGTGTTTCCGTTACAATTTCGTCAGTAAAGTCCGCTAATTCAGTTCCTGTAGTAGAAACCAAAACCTGGTATTGTTCAGCAAAGAAACCTGGATCGATAGCACTGATATCGAAAGTTAGTGATTCACCAGCGCCAACTGACAGTTGTGGAGTAATCAAGTAGTTGTCAGGAGTAAGCGGCACACCATCCCAAGACGCTGAGCCGGCAACTAAAACACCTTCAGATGCACCACCATTTTCTTCGGGAATTTCAAAAATTCCCCAATTGTTTCCGTCTCCGTCGGCATCAACAGTTGTCCAGCATTCGGGAGCAAAGGACATTAATTATTTTCGAGTAACTTAAATTTGAACCAAGACTTATCCACAATTGGCCTTGAATAGCCCGTATTTATTGATTTTTAACAGTAAAGTAACGGTGTGGGCTATAAACTAAAATATAGGCAATTACGGTCGTAATTTTTTAAACCTTAACAAAATAGAAATGCCGCGCTATACAAAAAGTGGTATTATGCGCTTCGCACAATTTCCGGCTTCTGTGCAACTGATGATCAGTTGCGAGCTTGCCGGTTTAAACGAAAAAATGTATACTAAGTGCCAAGTGAATTTGTAAAGTTTTTATTAAACCTTAAGAAAAAAAGAAAACCAATGGCTACATGTTACGCCCTGATGGGCTGGAGTTTACCCGTAATAGAGAGTATGCAAAAAACCGGAAAACCTTTTGTTGTGGTCTCCTTTCCCGATTTTGAAGCCTACGCCAAAGAAAACGATATTCCCTTTGTGAGTTATCAATTTGACGAGTGGAGCGACACGTCAAATTCCATAGACCTTCACGAAAAATTAAAACCTTTTAACGCCGATGTGGCGGTTCCGCTGTTTGAAGAAACTGTAGAGTGGGCCGGTGCGCTAAATTCTATTTACAGAGACGATCCGCGTGTTTTAAACCGCGCATTCTTATTTAGGAACAAGGCCATGATGAAGCGAAAAGCGTTGATTGGCGGATTGCGCGTCGGTCTTTTTGAAGAAGTGCACAACCGCGATGAAGTGAAGCAATTTATGCAGCGGCTGAACCAGGCCAATTTGCAACTGGATGGAGAAGAGGACAGCTGGGTGCACATAAAACCCTTTTCGGCTGCCGGAACGGTAGGACACCGATTGCTTCGATCTATGAAAGACATCGACGAGAAAGTAGAAGACACTGATTTTCCTTGTTTGGCCGAGAGTCACTTGAGCGGTAAGGAATTCTCTTGCGAGGGTTTTGTACACAAAGGAAAGTTGCGCTGGCTAAATATTACCGAATACGTTCGGTTGGGGTATTCAAACTTTATTCCCGAAGGAAATGTACTTCACACCAAGCGAAAGCTTATATGGGACAAAGTGCAGCAGATGATCGATATTTTTGGAATTGAGTTTGGAATGGTACACCCCGAGTGGTTCTTAACCGACGATGATGTGCTGAGCTTCGGCGAAACGGCCTGCCGTATCCCCGGTGGACACATCCTCGAGCTGGCGGGAAAAGCATATGGATTTGATGCACTCGCCGCATTTGTTATGTCGCACGACCCGTGGAAAACCGAAGAAGAATTCGATGCGATGTTTCCCGATAAGGACTACCGACCCGGAGAATTTTACGGAAATGTGATGATCTATCCGCGAAAAGAGCGGATAGAAAAGCTGGAAATTCCCGATGAACTTCAGGAAGAGCCCTACTTTTTAGATCACAACCTGATTCCACCGATGACTACACAGAAGATTGATAGTAGAGAAGGCTTTGGAAATCACTTCGGAACGGTAAATTTTAAAGGAGACGATCCCGATAGAATGACCGAGTTGTTGCTCCATTACGAAAACGTAGATTTTTACGTATAAAGAGTTTAAAGGCCGGGGGTTTACTTACCTTTGCCCCCCGGCAAACAACTCTGTTTGATCCGTCTCAGTAAATTCGTAACAACTTACACCATATATGACAATTACCTTGGATAGGGCACAGGAAAATTTCGAAATTGGATTTGATGAATTCGTATCCGCCACATCGCTCACACGAGCCGATAAGGCTTCGAAATTGGCGAGCCAAATCGACATGATCTCGCAATCTCCAGAGGGGATAAAACACTTGTTCGAGCGCTGTATCGCCCTTGAAGAAGCGGGAATTTTTGAAAATACTCCGTGGACTAATCCTGAGAAGCAAGCTCCGCCTTTGGTAAAAGGTACCTTGCTGGCTGGTCACCCCACGTCTAGCTTTGAAATTCTCAGTGAACTACGCATTTTGGCTTACGCGAAAGGGCAGGCGCAATCTGAAAATTTCTCCCAAAAAGACGCATCGAACTTTTTAGAAGAAGTCCTGGTGTACAACCTCGAGTTTGCATTTGACGAATTAACGGAGCAGAGCCGATCAAAACTTAGCGATAGAGAGCGCAAGAAGGTGATCAATCACTTTAGTTTTCTTATCGATAGCGCCGATTTGAATGGAATAAAAGAGAAGTTGGCCGAAGAAATTAAAATGGTTTGTGCGCAACGCCCCATCGTTACCACAAGCGTAAGGCAGCTTATTGAGCTGGTGCACCATAAATTGGAGCTCAATGAGAGCGACGATGTAGACCAAACACTGGCCTATTACGTAAACGCGATTTACTTCCCGGGAAAGATTGCCGCGCAACACGCTGATATGGTCGCTTACGGCAATGTGCTGGAATCTCTGTCAGACGAAGAATTCAGAACCGAAGTAAAAGAGATCGCTGATTACCTGCATCAAACGGGCCTTACGAATCCGCATCTGGCCGTTGCTTTGGTGCATTGTTTGAAACACAAGCCGACCTTAATACCCGACTTGCTCCAATTAAGCGATCAGGGGACATCGGAGTGGGAAAAATACCAAAAGTATATCACCAAACTATGTTTAACAGTGTTTGGTCCGCTAAACTTCCGTGGAATTTACGGTTTGAAGCGCATGCTGGAGCGGAACTTATTTTCGCGACGGGCTGTTCGGGCCGGACTCACGAATCTACGGCTCATTCACGTTAACGATAAAGTGGCAACGCGGGTGATAAAATCGGTGAGCCACTCCGACGAAAGCGTTGATGCCATACAGTATTTACTCGGCGCAATGCTCAGTATTTTGGGCCAACCGATCGGTATCGGACAGGGAAATAACGCTACCTGCCAATCCGCACGCGGTATAAGCATGTGGGCACAGCATTCGCCTGCAAAGCTGATCAATATGGTTACGACCGTGGCTACAGCCAACAACTTTATTATGCGGTTTGAGAGCCAAACTCTGGAATCAAACAAAATTGGCAAGGGATTGATCGACCAGCTCGACCATAAGCTCGACGCGGTTTCGGTTGTTTTGGTGCCCCACCTCGATAAAATATACAACGAAATGATGCGCCGCGCCGCAGGCCGGGGCGAAGATGGCCACAAGTGGGTGAACCCAGCTCTTTATGGACATTGGATACCGATGGGCTTTGCATCGGCGTACGCCACCCTGATCAATGCTGTGCAGGATTTCGACGGTTTTGTGAGACTTTTCTACGCCGGTTTCCACCCCGAGTTCAACGGTGGTCGCGAAATGGTGTATCCCAACCCAATCGGTATATTCATCACATCGTCTCGTGGCGACATGTTGGGATTCCATGCCATATCGCTGTTGCGCGTTGCAAAAGTTAAAGAAACCGGTGAAATAAGAGCCTACTTTTTAAACCCCAACAACGAAGGTCGACAAGACTGGGGCCAGGGAATTAAGCCGAGCGTTTTTGGAAATGGCGAGCGACACGGAGAGTCGTCGCTGCCCATGCACCAATTTACAGCACGCGTTTACGCATTTCACTTTAATCCGCTGGAAGCTAAGCCGCGGATGGAACTTATTCCAAATAACACGATCTCCGAGGTACGTCAACTCGCCGAAAAGAGCTGGGGTAAGTCGTACACGTGGAGCGACATTAAAAAACAATGGTAAGACACTCTTCGCGGATTGAATTGAGTCAATCTTCGCTAAAAGGGAATATTAATTTTCTCAGAAAAAAAATAGGGAGCGACACGAGAGTGTCGCTCGTAGTTAAGGCCAACGCTTATGGTCATGGAATAAGCGCATATGTACCGATGGCCGAGAAATGCGGCATCGATCATTTCTCCGTCGCATCTTCGCACGAAGCCGAAATGGTGCTGAAGGTTTGCAAGCCAGAAACGCGGATAATGATCATGGGTATTCTCTACGAAGAAGACCTGGAGTGGGCGATAAATCACGGCATCGAGTTTTACGTTTACAACCTGCAACGTCTCGAAAGCGTTTGCAAGCTTGCGAGAAACTTAGATCACAAAGCCAGGATCCATCTGGAAGTAGAAACCGGCGCAAACCGCACAGGTGTGGCCAAAAAGGAGTTCTCAAAGTGTCTTACCATGCTAAAAAAGTGCAGAGACTTTATCGAGCTCGAGGGGCTGTGCACCCACTTTGCAGGTGCCGAAACCTTCGCAAACGACTTTAAGATTCAAAAACAATTCCACCGCTTCAAGGAGTATTACGCCTCGTGCAAAAAGCGGGGTGTAATGCCCAAAATGCGCCACCTGGCATCTTCTGCGGCTGCATTGTCGTTTGCAAAATCGCGGTTCGAAATGGTTCGTATCGGTGTGGCGCAATACGGGTTTTGGCCGAGTCCGGATGTGTACTACCACCACCTAAACGAAACCAACAAGCGCTCAGAAAAGGGTTTGCGACGTATCTTTTCGTGGAAAACCGACGTGATGGATGTTCGGTTTGTAGACGAGGGGGAGTTTATTGGATACGGTACGGCGTATCAGGCTTTGCGCAATATGAAAGTTGCCGTTCTGCCGCTGGGCTACTCCAATGGC
Source organism: Flavobacteriales bacterium (assembly GCA_020201045.1). GTDB lineage: Bacteria > Bacteroidota > Bacteroidia > Flavobacteriales_D > Cryomorphaceae > JAIVHP01. The sequence continues at coordinate 4,476 of JAIVHP010000324.1, read as the reverse complement.
TACCCGCGTGGACTTTCAAACCGCGGACAGGTGCTTATTCGGGGAAAGAAAGCACCGATAACCGGTTTGATCAATATGAATCTTTTTATGGTTGACATCACTCATATTCCCGGCGTGGAAGTGGGCGACGAAGTGGTGCTTATTGGCCGCCAGGGAAATAATCAGATCGGGGTGGCATCTTTTACCCAAACCACGCAGTTGCGAAACCAGGAAATGATGAGTCGGTTGCCGGCTGCCATTCCCAGGGTTGCTGTTCGCTAGCGCCTTTTATTTTTCAGTTCCAAATTTAAATTCTACCCTCCACTTTCACTCAGCTCGGCCATTTCGGTAGGCTCGTCTGTGAAAAATTGCGCGTAGTGTTCATAACGTTTGAAAATCTGCTCCACGTAGGTATGTGGTTCAATTCCCCTCACGTATCCATATTTCACCACCGGATCTGAATAGTTTTCGGGGTAGGAGAGCGCCAAAATCATGTCTTCCACATTATTTTCCCATACGTTGCGGTCGAGGCCACGCTTTTCGGCCAGGCGCTGCGCGTCTCTCACGTGCCCCAGGCCGCAGTTGTAGGCCGCCATGGTAAACTTCAGCCGCTCCAATGAATCTGTAACAGATTCGAAGTAGCCGTACATTTGTTTGAGGTAAGTGGCACCGCCCCGTAAGTTTTGATCGGGATCCAGAACATTTGTAATTCCCAGGTCAGCTGCGGTACCGGGCATAATTTGCATCAATCCTTCGGCCTTAGCCCAGGAGTTTGCCGATGGTTCAAACCGCGATTCCTGATAGATCAGTGAAGCCAGCAGCCGCCAGTCCCACTCGATATCGCTGGCGTACTTTTTTATCAAGTCGTCGTACTGACTGATTTTCTTCTCGTTCATGCTGTAGAAATCGCTTCGAACCCGCCGACTGTAGTTGCGGCTGTTTTTGAAGTATTTGTTGTAGATCACGTAGTAATCTGTTTCCTTTTGCATGCCTTTAATCCAATTGTTTGCCGCTGCCACGAGTTCTTCCGATCCCGGCCTTACCGCCCAGGCAATGCGCTGCGAAAAGCTGATGGGCACACTTACATCAAGAATGGGGTAATACCCGGCATTTACTGCTGCAATATTGTCGTCGGCAACGGTGTACTTTATTTCCCCCCGGGCAACTTTCTCGATTACTTTTGCATGCGCCGCCAGTTATCGGGCTTTTTCTGCACCAACACCTGTTTTACGAGGTAGAGGTAATCTGTAAAGAGCACTTTTTCTTTCCGCTCTGATGTTACAGTTAGTCCGTGGGCAATGATATCGGCCTTACCGCTGTTCAACTGGTCTATCATGGTATTGATATCATCGGCCACAATAATTTCCAGATCCACGTCGAGGTGATCGGCAAAGCGCTGAAGGAGTTCGTACTCGTACCCCATCGGTTCGCCTTTGTAGAGAAAGTAGCTCGTTGAACTGTACGTGGTCAGCGCCCGGAGTTTGCCTTTCTTTTTTATGTTTTCAAGGTCTTTTTGAAAGTTTACTGCCTTAAAGTCTTCCGTAGCTTTTTCGGTTGGTGACTTTTGTTCGCAGGCGGCAAGCAGTAGAATGCACGCCGAAAGAAGAAATGTCGATCGAATCATATTACCGTTTATTACAACTCACTGTTTGGGTTTGTTGTTCGCGATAAGATATGAATTCTTGGTGAAACTAATTGGTGACAGGTATTGATTCGGTGCTGCGGGAATTATTTGCATCACGCTAAATTGAGATATTCAACCCGCCAAGGGCGGGTTGTAGCACACCTTCCAGCACCTACCACCGCATTTAATACGGTGTTATTAAAATTCAACCCGCCCAAGCGGGTTTTAGATTTCGGAAGAAATCTTGTGTGTGTATCGAACGAGTCAGATTTTGATGCATTGAAAAGTTTGAATCTGGAAAGTGATGGTTGAATTGTCGACACACACAGGCACACACAAGCCTTCTAAGGCTGACTACGAATAACGGTAAATAATTGATTGAATTGACGATACCCACAACCCGCCTTTGGCGGGTTAAACATAAATAGCCACCGGCAAAGCCGGTGGTAAATAATAGATATGTTGATTTACAACCCGCTTTAGGCGGGTTGAATAATTCAATGGTATATTTGAGTTGTTCGATAGCTAATCAATGAGACTGATTGTACAGCTGCGTTTAGATAGCCTTCCTATTGATTAACATCAATTTAATACGGATGATTAAAAAACCTACCTCACCCTCCTCTTAAGCTGCGAAATAATATCATCGAGCCCATTGAGCTTAATTTCATAGACCGTTTCGAGCAGGGTACCCAGTTTTCCTTTTGGAAAACCGCCTTTTCGCTTAAACCACTCGAGGTAAAACATCGGTAAATCGCATACGAGCCGCCCTTTGAATTTGCCGAAAGGCATCTCGGTAGTAACGATGTCGCGCAGAAGTGCAGGGTTAAACTGATCCATGATTCGAAGGGTTTTAAAGTTCACAAATAACGGAACAGGTGCGATATTTAATCAAGATATAATCAATTTTTAAATCGAGTTGGTTAACATATACATCCCTTTTCCAGAATATCGCAGTGTTAATTCAAGCTGTTCGGATGTGATGAAAAAAGATTTGTCGCATCTCTATTATAAGTTTATAACATGAACAATATCAATTATATAAAATGATAAATGTGAATTTATCGCGTTAACATTAGTTTAATTAAATTCTTGTGCAGTATAACAGAATTCTAATTTCACCCCTGAGAAAACAGACAACATTAAATACTCAGTTGATGGAATTAAAAGGTAGAACTGCCGTAATTACCGGCGGTGCAAATGGAATAGGCCGGGCAACTACACTGGCTTTTATCCGCGAAGGTGCGGAAGTTATGATTTGGGATATCGATGCCGAGCAGGCAGCCGAGACCAAAAAAATGGCCGGCGATGGCAGCGACCGCGTACACTTTTTGTCGGTTGATATTCGCAACTACGAAAAGGTGGAAGAAGCCGTATCAGAATCGGTAAAGCAACTCGGAAAGATTGATATTCTCATCAATAATGCCGGCGTTACTGCCGATGCCACTTTGAAAAAAATGACTTCGGAACAATGGCAAAAAGTCATAGATGTCAATTTAACGGGAGTATTTAACTGCTGAAAAGCCGTTGCCTTGCATATGATGGAAAACAATTATGGAAGAATTATAAATACTTCATCTGTAGTTGCGCACAACGGAAATTTCGGGCAGAGCAATTATGTAGCTACAAAAACGGGGGCTATTGGCCTGGCCAAGGTGTGGGCAAAGGAACTCGGTAGATATGGGATAACCGTTAATGCGGTTGCGCCGGGCTTTGTGGAAACAGATATGATTAAAACCGTTCCCGAAAAGGTGCTCGACGGGCTTCGCGGCCAAACGCCACTCGGCAGATTGGGCCAACCAGAAGATATCGCAAATGCATACGTTACCTCTCGTCCGAAAAGGCCTCGTTTATTACCGGCGCAGTGCTTAATGTAGATGGAGGCTTAAAACTTTAAGATGGGCAAACGAAACGCGAAAATAGCCGGTACGGGGATGTATGTGCCGCCGAAGGTGGTAGAGAATTCCTACTTCAACGAACTACTCGGCGAAGATGTGGATACCTGGCTTCGGGAAAACGTGCAGGTATATGAGCGCCGATGGACCGGCGACGATGAATCTACAGCCGACCTGGCCGAGAAAGCTGCCCTAAAGGCACTGGAGCGGGCGAATATAAAGCCGGCTGATCTCGATTTAATCATTATCAGCACAGACACCCCCGAGTATCTTTCACCTTCTACCGCTTCGGTGGTGCAACACCGACTGGGCGCTACAAAAGCGGGAACTTTTGATGTGAATACTGCTTGCGCAGGATTTGTAACGGCGCTCGATATGGCGGCCAAGTACATTCAAGCCGATTCGCGCTACAAACAGGTTTTGGTGGTCGGCGCTTACAATATGTCGAAGTTTTTAAATAAATCGGATAAGAAAACGGTTACGCTCTTTGCCGACGGAGCCGGTGCGGCTGTGGTTTCGGCTACGGAAGACGGAGAGTCTGGAATGCTGAGTTCTATGTTGGAGACGCGTGGCGAGTACGCCGACTGGATGGGAATATACGCCGGTGGGGCAAAAGAGCCGGTGAGTCCGGAAGTGCTGGATTCTAAAACCCATCTTTTGCAATTCGTCCACAAGTTCCCAAAAGAACTCAACCCCTTTACCTGGACTGCGATGATAGAAAGCCTTTGCGGAGAAGCGGGTATCACCCCAAATGATGTGAATCGCTTTTTTATCACGCAAATCAATATCAACGCCATTCACGAAACAATGGATAAGATCGGTATCGAGCGCGAACGAGCCGAGTATGTGATGCACAATTACGGATACACGGGCTCTGCATGTATTCCCATGGCTTTAGACCAGGCTGTTTCGAATAATAAAATTAAACGCGGCGACTACCTGATGTTTATCGGCTCGGGTGGAGGACTAGCTTTTGCG
>JAIVHP010000323.1 GCA_020201045.1 Flavobacteriales bacterium | reverse complement strand
CTGGGTGGGCGGATGCATAATCAACGCGCTTCCGTTTTCGAGTACCACATCGCATTTTTCTCCCGATAATTTGTGCTTCAAAGTGAATTTGCGCTCAACCCCAAAACTGATGGATGCGATGGAGTTTTCGGGATCCAACTCGGGCTCATCGTCGCTGTGCCAGCCCATGCCATCATCGCCGTCGGAGTAGTAATTGAGCAGGCAGGAGTTGTAAACATCTCCGGAGAGTTTCTCGGCGGCGTTTTTTATTTCGAGCAATGCAGGTGTCCACGGCAGGGCCTTTCGGCTGATTTTAGAATAGGTATAATCGAAGGGCTTGTCGCCGTACCAGGCTGTATTGCGCCGCATTTCCAGACGTTTCCCAAACATAATCACTACATCGTTTTTCCAGGCTATATCCGATTCGAGGGCTTTGAAATAGCGTTTAGACTCGCTTTCGCCAAAGAGGGGGCAAACGTAGTTTACCCGGCCATCTGTGGTCAATATAGATTTTTCGCGAACGGCGTGATACATGGTTTACTCACTTTATGGGAAACTCGTTTTCGCGCCTCAGCACCATTTTATCGAAAAGGAGCGGGCCACCCGGAATGATGGCGGCGAAGAAGAGAATGATAAAACTCGTTATCTTCCACTTGCGCTCCAGGGTGAGGAGCGCGGCAAAAGCCAAAAACACCACGAAGAGCAATCCGTGCGCCCAGCCGGTATATTTTACCGCTTCGGGTATACCGGCCGCGTACTTGAGCGGCATGGCGACTAAAAACAACAGCAGTGCCGAAATGGCTTCGGCGCGCCCAATCCAAATAAAATTTCGTATGCTCATTTCAGTAGTATTCCGGCTTCGTAAAGTAAACCCATTTCTGCCACTTTTGTTAGCACGCGCTGCCTGCTGATTTCATTCATGGCGTTTTTTAAATTCAGTTGTGCTTCGCGGAGCTCTATCCCCGTAATTTGACCAACTGCCGCAGCTTCTTCACTGCGTTCGAAATTCAACTCGGCCAGTCTGAGATTCCGTTCAGAAATTTGAAGAAGTTCCAGATTGGTGATGTAGGTGTCGTATGCGTCGTTTACGCGTTGCACCACTTCGTTTCTATTGCGCTCTTCGTTTACTTCTGCTATTTGCCTTTGCAGTTTGGCGTTGGCAATGCTGCGCTGAATGCGATTTCCATCGAAAATATTGAAACGCAGAGCGATGCCTGCCTGCCAGCCCAGATTTTCCTGGGTGCTTAAAAAGTTGGCTTCAAAATCGGAGTAGTTGTATTCGTATGCGGCATTTGCCGAAAGGGTAGGCCAGAGGTCGCCTTTGGCTGCCTTCACCGACTCATCGGCGGCAATCACTGTATTTCGCGTTTGCAGGTATTGCGTATTCGAAGTCAGTGCCTGGTCTAAAAGTTCGTCTTTGCTGAGCAGCGCCTGAAACGAAAAGGTGGAATCAATGGCGAGAACCGTATCGGCCGGTAGGCCAATGGCTACATTGAGCTTGCGCATGCCCTTTTTCAGTTCCAGTGCGCTGTTGGTAAATGCAATGCTGTCTGCGCGCAGGTCTACTTCGGCGTTGAGCAGTTGGAGTTTGGTCGTGTTTCCGTATTCGTAATCCTGTTTGGCGCGTTCCAAACGTTCCTGCGAAAGCTCCAGCGTTTGATTGTTAATCTCCTTCTGATCTGCCAGCCTTACCACTTCCAGAAAATTGCCGGCCACTTGCAACCCCGTATTCTCCATGGCAAGCCGTTCTTGAAGTCTGCTCTCTTCGCTAAGCAACTGAAAACGGCGGTAAATGTGCATGCGTCTTCCACCGTTGAAAAGCATATACTCTAAATTAGCACTTGCGCCGTAATTTATGGTCGATGCACCTTCGGCGCTAATGCCGGGCTGATCGCTCGCAAACTCCAACTCCGTGTCCTGGATACTGTAAGATCCCTGTCCCTGTAAAAAGATCGTTGGCAGGTATCCCGCATTTCCGCGGTCTGCATTGTTGGCGTCAATTTCGCGGTTGTAAATCGCGATTTGCACGTCGTAATTCCGCGCCAGCCCCATGGCCATCGCCTGCGAAAGGTCTACCTTTTGCGCGGCGAGCTGCGGAATAAGCAGAAGCGTGAAGAAGACAAATATCGAATAGGTTTTCATGCTAAATTTCAATTTTCTCTTGTTTTGTTCTCAATACCGCCTGCTCCACAGATTCGCGTTCGGGTTTGTTCCCCGTCCACAACCATTTCGCCCCTACCTTAATTTGATTGGTAAGCGTAAGGGTAATGGGCAGGAAAATCACGATTAGCAGTGACCCCACAATCAGTCCGTAGGCGATGGAAATCGCCATGGGAATGAGAAACTGCGCCTGAAAACTCTTTTCCAGTATCAAGGGTCCCAGTCCCGCCGAAGTGGTTACAGTGGTTAGAAACAGCGGCCTGAATCGCGAAAGGGTGGTTTCTTTAAGAGCCTGATTGTAGGAGAGTCCTTCGGCCAGATACCCATTGAATGCATTGATGTAAACCAACCCGTTGTTTACCAAAACTCCCACAAGGGCAATCACACCGAGAAAACTCAGAATGCTCATCGGCTGCCCGTGAATGTAGTGGCCCCACGCCGCTCCGATCAGTCCGAAGGGAATGAGAAGCAAAAGGGCAAATGCCTGGCTGTAAGATCGGAAGCTGATAATAAGCACCGCGAGGATCAGGATGATAATAATGGGTCCAACGTTTGAAACCGACCGCGCCAGCTTTGCGGTATCGCGTTGCTGCCCTTCAAAAGTGGCGTCTATTCCCGGGTACTTCGCCAGGATTGGCGGGAGAATCTCCGCTCGAATTTGGTCTATAAGCTGCGGGGTATTTACATCGAGCGAGGCTACTTCTCCCTCTACGGTAATTTCGCGCCTTCCATCGCGGTGGTTGATGGCGATCATTCCTTTTTTCGGTTCAATATTGGCCACGTCGCTTACCGCCACGGCCATTCCGGTAGGGGTTCGCACCCGCATGTTTTTGAGTTGCTCAAAAGTTCTTCGGTCTTCAATGTCGTAACGCACCCACACCTTTACTTCGTCGTCGCCGCGCTGGAGGCGCTGCGCTTCGTACCCAAAGAATCCGCTTCGAATCTGTCCGATCAGGTTTTGTTCGGTAAAACCCAGCGCCCTTCCCGCGTCGTCACAGCTTCCCGAAGGTCGTTGGAAATATCGAAGCTGCGGATGCTTCTGTTTTCAGAGCCCACCAAATACACTGTGGCATTTGCCTGATTGCTCTCGGGGCCGTAGCGCAGTTCGTACGACTCAAAAATTTCCTTACCCACGTCTTCGCGATTGGCGTATTCCCGATTTAGCTCCGTGGTGCGTCGCATGATGTATTCCATGGTTTCGCGGGTCACTTCTTCAGATGTTCCCGATGGAAGTTCAAGGCTGATATCCACCTGGTTTTGCTCGATATTCGGGAAGAAAACCGCCTGAATCATCCCGCCGCGAAAGGCGCCGATGGTGAGAATAAATGCCGCCGTAACCACCATCGTAGTGAGAAACTTGTTGCGGATGGTGAAATTCATGATGGGCTGGAAAACGACATCCCTGAATTGAATGAGCAGCTTCTCTACCCGGTCTTTGAGCTTATTGGGTTTGGCTTCATCGCTTAAATCCTTAACGTGGGTAAGGTGAGCAGGCAGGAAGAGCAGGACTTCAATCAGGGAAAATCCCAGCGCGGCAATTACCACAAGCGCCACATCTCCAAAAAACTCCCCGAGTCGGCCATCGATAAAAATAAAAAACGCGAAGGCCACACAGGTGGTTAGAATGGCCGAAAGGATGGAGGGGAGCACTTCCATGGTTCCATCCAGAATAGATTGAAGTCGGGATTTCCCGCGCTCGTAATGCTGAAAGATGTTCTCGCCCACCACAATACCGTCGTCTACCAAAATCCCGATAACGAGAATCATCCCGAAAAGGGAAAGCACATTGATGGTAAGTCCGATGAGATTGATCACGATAAACATTCCCAAAAAGGAAATGGGAATTCCCACAGCTACCCAGAAGGCCAGCCTGATGCGCAGGAATAGAGCCAAAAGAACGAACACCAGGATGGCTCCGATTATTCCATTGTTTTGCAAGAGCGCAATCCGCTCCTTCAGCGTTTCGGTTCCGTCGCGCACCAGCTCCAGTTTTACCGCCGAACCGCGCTCGTTGAATGCAGTGATGTATTCTTCAATCCGGTCGGCGGCATCTAGAATGTTCTCTTCGTTCAGCGTATTGACCGTGATAAAAATGGCCTGTTGTCCGTTGTAGTAACCGGCGTTGGTCGTTTCGGCCCAGTCTTCTCTCACTTCAGCCACATCGCGCAACTCTACCCGTTGCCCGTCTTCGAGCACTTTTACCGTAATGCCGAGCAAATCGTTGGCGGTATACCCTTTGTGGTCGGAGCGGATAATCGTTTCTGTTTTTCCCTTGATGCGCCCGCCGGTGATTTCGATGTTTTGCGCGCCAATGGCCATCCCGATGTCCGTGAAAGTAAGGTCGTACGACCTTAGTTTGTCTTCCTTCACGGCAATTTCAATCTCCTGTTCGGGATACCCGTACACTTCGATTTTTGAAATATCGCGAAGGCCGCGGAGCTCATCTTCCACCAGGTCGGCGGTTTCTTCAAGGCTCGAAAGAGAGACATCGCCAACCAGCGCCATCTTGGCAGTGAAGTTTACTACTTCTTCCACAAAAACCACAATCTGCTCCATTCCCGTGGGGAAATTGGATATTTGATCTACGGCGTTTTTCACATCCTGCAGCACGATATTCGCGTCGGCCTTCGTGGTAATTTCCACCCTTATGCTCGCGTTGTTTTCGGCGCTGGTAGAAGTCACCCGGTCTATTCCCGAAACGCCTTTCAGATTGTCTTCGACCTTCAGGGTGATTCCTTCTTCAATTTCGCTGGGCGAAGCTCCCGGGTAAACGGCATTGATTACGATAAACTTCTCGTCCTGCGATGGGAAGAACGAAGTGTTCATATTCATTGCCGAATAAACTCCTACGATAAAAATGAGAATCATGCCGAGGTAAACCAGCAGTTGATTCTGCATGAAAAAGGCGATTACTTGCTTCATTCGTTCAGGTTTACGGCACTTACAGTTGAGCCATTCAGCGATTCGTTGTGCTTATCTACAATTATTTTTGCCCTTTCGGGAAGGCCCGAGACAATAGCTATTTCATTGTTTTTATACTCCACGTCTACTTTTTGCAGGGTGGCTGTAGAGTCGGAAATGGTAAATACGCCGTCGTTCCCCACCAGCGCATCAATGGGGATTTCATTGGCGTCATCAAAGGTTTCGGCGGGGATATCGCCTTCGAGGTATATTCCACTGCGGGCGTCGCTCGACGCGATGCGCGAAAAGATTTTCACCTGTTGGGTTTGGGGATCTACGCGGTCGCTTACGCGAACAACAATGGCTTTAAATTCCCTTCCGGCATTTACATCTCTGGCGGTAAATTCGGTGCCGGGGCTGAGGTATTGCACATCGCTGTAGCTGATACCCGATTCGAGTTCGAAACTTCCGGAGCTGATAAACTCGCCCAGCGGTTGGCCCACGCGAACCAGCGAACCTTCGTCGAGCGAAGCCGAAACCAAGCTTCCCGAAAAGGGAGCGCGAATGTTGAATTTGGCGAGCCGGGTTTCGTTTTCACGGATATTGTAGTAGTTCGAAAAGACCTGGCGACCGCTCAAAAACAACTTGAGTTTCTTGCTCTCAATTTCGGGCAGGGGCGGGAGGTTTTCATCTATCTCCATATCGAAAAGATAAGACTCCCAGGTTTCCGCAACATCGGGGAAATCGGTTTTCAGGTCGGGGATAATGCCCGCCAGCAAACTTTGAAAATTGCTTCGTCCCGCAATCAGGGCACTTTGAATTTCATCGCTATTGATGCGAATCATGATTTCTCCTTTCTTGAAGTTGGCGCCAACTTTAAACGGACGCACGCCAAAGGTGGCCACACCGCCTACTTCGGCGAAAACCGTAATTTCTTTTTCGGGAACCAGCCTTCCTGTAATGCGCACGGTTCGCTTTACTTCGCCCGTTTCCATCTCGCGGGCCTTTACGGCGGTTTTGAGATCGGCTTTATCTTTTTGTTCGGGTTTTTCTTTGGTGAGCATCCCGGAGAGCAAGATGGAAGCAGCGAGTATTCCCACGCCGATCAGGATGATGATGATTTGTCTCTTTTTCATTTGTTTTGAATCGATGCGATAAATCTTTTCATGGCCATTTCAAAGGCTTGTTTCGGTTGCATTTGGCCAAAGAAGTGCGCGCAGCTTTTGTCGTCGGGCATTTCGGTGGCAAAAAACGTGTAGCCCTTGATCAGGGCGATAAAGTTTGATATCAGGTCGTGAACAGGGGTGGTTCTTCCCGAAATTTCGATGAGTAGCTCCGTGACCTGTTCTTTGGTTTGGAGCATACCTTCCATGGCGCATTTTTTAAACCACACGGGTTTTCCGCTCGAAAACATCAGGGAGTGCAGCGCGTGGTGTTCGATGGCAAAATCAAATCGCGCCAGGGCCAGGGCCAAAAGTTTTTCTTCGGGCGATTGTTGGGTTTCCGCGGCATCTATCAGTTTTTTTCGAAGCAGATCAAAACCATATTTCAAAATTTCTGTTTCAAGGTGGTCCTTTCCTTCGAAGAATTGATAGAGCACGGGTGGTGCGTAATGCAAACGTTCGGCGAGATTTCTTACGGTGAGTTTATGCCACCCGTCTTCGCTTCCCAACTCAATGGCCTTTTGGAGAATAACTTCCTTCGTGGCCGTTTTTCGCTCTTTAACTTTGGTCATGGAGCCGCAAAGGTGCAAAATCTATCTTAGTTAGATAAAAATCCTGGCCTTTATTTTTTCGCCTTTGTGCACTTCGTTATTTAACCCTAAAACTACCGGCGGCATTGGAATTCTATTCTTTTCATTTTCGGCAAATATTTTACCATCGCGCTTTAAATAATGGTGAATCAGAAACTTTGAATGCAACTCGCGCTAAACTGTTTCCGTCATCTAGTCAAACTCACCAACCTTAAACATCATGAAGCGCTTAAGCTATTTTTTATTTTCTATTTTGCTCATCGCGGCCTTACCGGCGTGTAAAGACGACGATGGCGGCGGATCGGGAAACAACCCGAACAACCCGCCAAGCAACTTAGCCAACCCCCATGTATCGGGAACAACCGTACAGGCTGATTTCCTCGGACGAATTACCGACCAAGAACAGAATCCGGTTAGCGGAGCCCTCGTACAAATCGGCGGTGCTTTCGCACAAACAGATAACGACGGTTTTTACTCCATTGAGAATGCTTCCGTTGATTCGCGTTTTAGCACCATTCAGGTACAAGCCGGAAACCACTACGATCAATATCGAAATGTGCGACCTAAAACCGGTGAAGTAAACCTGGTTGATATTCGGCTTATTCCACGCACCTTCAACGGGTTTTTTCAGGCCAATGCAGGTGGTGAAGTCGAAGTGGAAGGCGGCGGTTCCGTGGTTTTTCCAGCTAATGGAATGGTAGATGAAGAAGGAAACGCTTACAGCGGGCAGGTGATTGTGGCAGCAACCTATCTCGACCCCACAGATATGGCTCTGGCGACGTATATGCCGGGATCTAGCGCCGCGGTAGACGAAGATGGAATGGCTGTAGGAATGATCTCTTACGGAATGATCGGCGTAGATATTCTATCCAGTGGCGGACAGCCACTGCAGCTTGCAGACGGAGCGCTTGCGCAGATAGAATTTCCAGTGCAGGAAGAGCAAACCGCCAACGCACCTGACCAAATTCCACTGTGGCACTTCGACGAAGCCAGCGGTGTTTGGAGAGAAGAAGGCAGCGCTGTAAGAGAAGGCAATATGTACAGCGGCGAAGTGAGTCACTTCTCTTTTTGGAATTGCGATATAGCGGTGGAAACGGTTTATTTGGATATGGCTTTTTACGATGAACAATCCGGCGCATCCTTGTCAAATCTCTACCTTAGGCTTTACAGACCAGACGGAACTTACAGCAACGGCTTCACCAACGCCGAAGGAGAAGTATCGGGAATTGTACCTTCTAATGAAGTTCTCACGGTGGAAGTTTACAACGATGATTGTGGGACTGACTTGCTGCTCTATTCCGAAGATATTGGACCCTTTAGCGATGATGCATCGCTTGATCCGATAGGTATTAATCTTCCCGATGGATATGAGGTGATATCTTTTGCAGGGACAATAGTAGATTGTGAAGGAGAACCCATTTCAAACGCGCTTCTTCTTTCCGAATCTACCGAGACATCTGGTTCTCAATATGCCGTAGCAGACGAAAATGGAGCCTTTGATTTTTCATATACCTGTGCTACGCAGGGCGAGGTGGAATATCTGTTTCAGAACCTGGATGACCTCTCTGCTTCAGAAACATTCACTATTGATTATGATGTGCTCAATGAAACGGAATACAATGTAGGCGAAGTTGTTTTCTGCGAATCATTTAGCCTTGAAACCTTCCTTACCTACGAAGATGGACAAAATAGTTTTGCCTATGGTTTTGGATCATCATCAGGAGACGGTGAATGTCTCTTTTTAACGTATCAACTTCCCGATAGCACATCCCAGAGCGACTACGGAACAATAGCGATGGTATACCCCGAAGGAACTGGCATAACGGGGAATTGCTGGGGAGATGAGTCCATATATCTCAGCAGAGTTTTGCCCAACGGCAACCAATTGTACACCAACTTTATCGATGCTGTAATAACGGTAACGAGTTTTGACGAAGGCCCCGATGGAGTGGAGTTCATAGTGGGCACAGTTACGGGTAGTTCGCAAGTGAGTATTTTAAATGCAGGAACGGAAGTAGAAAGTTACACGGCCGAAGCCACGGTGAACTTTCAGCTTACCAACGAATAGGGATCAAAGAAAAAGATCGATCAAAGAAGGAGGGGAGACCCTCCTTTTTTTACGTTTTAAATTGAAAAATGGACGTAGGTTCAATAGATAGGTTTTGGATTCCTGGATTCAATCGCAATTGGAGAATTTGCGCTCCAATCTTCAATACTGACCGCAGCAGCACAGCTACTGCGGAGCGTCATGAATGCTAATGAGCGGCGCAATTGAACAATATTACCGAATCAGATTTCGAAATTATCCTCCCCCTAACCCCCTCCAAAGGGGGAACGACTCCAGTTGCGGTGGAAAGTTGGAAAGTGGAATGTGACACATC